>NZ_JBBFKU010000046.1:0-22779 GCF_037481895.1 Tenuifilum sp. | reverse complement strand
AATGTGTGGTGTATGGTTACCGCACGGATTGCAAATCCGCGCGAGCGGGGGTTGCAGTTTGTCACGGACTACAAGTCCGCGCCAGCAATGAGGAATGAGGGCTGGACAAAAAAAAATTGTACGTGCCTGAACCAAGGGAATTTTTTACTAAATTTACTGAAAGCTACCGAGCAGAGCGGTGTATGCCGCACGCGATTAAAAACGAGCGGAGGCGAGGGTAATAAAGTGTAAGAAGTATTTGTCACGGACTACAAGTCCGCGCCAGCAATGAATGGTGTACCTGCACGCGTTTACAAACGCGCGCGAGCGAGGTCCCGCCCTGATGTTTTTCCAAGAATTAAAGGCTATCCTTGTTCAGAATAGCCTTTAGTAAATGTGAGTTTTTTCAAGTGATCCGGGCGGGATTCGAACCCACGACCCACAGCTTAGAAGGCTGTTGCTCTATCCAACTGAGCTACCGGACCGGCTTCGGTATTTCGAAGCGCAAAATTAATCATTACTTTCAAAAAATAAAACACCGTACATCATTTTTACTTGCCCCACTGTTTTTCGCCTCGCTTAAAATCTTCAACCTCACTGTTGCTCACTTTTGAATCGGTGTGCCGGGTTCTGAGTGTTTCAATAACTTTACTGAATTTAAGGTTACGGCTCGATAGCAGAACCAGGGTGTGGTAAATCAAATCGGTGGCTTCGTCGAGCAACCGCTCGTCGGTACCATTTTCGGCCTCAAGCGCAAGCTCAACGGCTTCCTCGCCTACCTTTTTGGCAATGCGTTTGGTGCCTGCAGCTAAAAGTTTGGCTGTGTAGCTTTGGTCGGCACTTGCTTGCTTGCGGTTTTCTATTATATCCTCAAGGTAATCAATAAAGCTTAAGGTGTTCCCATTTGTCTCATTGAAACAGGTATCGTTTCCTGTGTGACACACCGGCCCTTGTGGTGTAACCTTTACCAGAAGCGTATCGCCATCGCAATCGGGAATTATCTCCATCACCTTAAGAAAATTTCCTGAGGTTTCGCCTTTTGTCCATATTTGTCGGCGTGTTCTGCTGTAGAATGTGGCAAGCCCCGTTTTACGGGTAACTTCAAGTGCTTCGCGATTCATAAATCCAAGCATTAGCACTTTACCTGTGGCTGCATCCTGAATAATTGCAGGAAGCAATCCATTTAGTTTGTCAAAATTTAGTGTAGTCATAGCATCTGTTTTTATTAGTATCTAACTTCAATATTTCTGCTTTGTAAGTATTTTTTTACCTGTGGAATTGAAAGTACGCCGTAATGGAACACGCCTGCAGCCAGGGCTGCATCGGCCATACCTGTGGTTAATACTTCTGCAAAATGCTCAGGCAATCCTGCGCCTCCCGATGCAATGACAGGAATACTGATGCTTTGGGAAATTTTTCGGGTGATGTCAACTGCAAACCCTTCCCTTGTTCCATCGGATGTGTGTGAAGTCAGAAGTATTTCACCAGCTCCAAGTATTTCGCAGGTTTTTGCCCATTCAAGGGCTTTTATGCCCGTTCTTTTTGTTCCTGCATGGCTTACAACCTCCCAGCCTTTATCGGTAAGCATGGTATCGATAGCAACAACCACACATTGCCTTCCAAAGGCATAGGCCATTTTGCCAATAAGCTCTGGTTTCTGAATTGCGGCAGTGTTAATGGAAATCTTATCCGCACCGGCTTTAATAAGCCTTTCAGCTTGATCTACTGAACCTATTCCCCCACCAACAGTGAAAGGAATAGCTATAGCTTTAGCCACATTGCGCACAACTTCAATAAAGGTTTCGCGCCCCTCAAGGGTTGCTGAGATATCAAGCAGCACTAGCTCATCGGCACTTTCGTTGTAATACTTTTCGGCCAGATAAACTGGATCGCCCGCATCGGCAAGGTTTTCAAAGTTCACACCTTTAACAGTTCGGCCATTCTTGATGTCGAGGCATGGTATTATTCGTTTTGCAAGCATTGTAGTAGTTCTTTTAGGTTAATCTTGTTCTCGTAGTATGCTTTACCTACAATAGCTCCATTTATGGCCATTCTTTTCAGGTTAATAACATCAGCTACAGAGCTAACCCCTCCGCTAGCCCAAATTGTTATATCGGGGAATTTCTGTCGTAAATCTTCGTAAAGGCTAAAAGCGGGTGCGGTTAATGTACCATCGCGGCTTATGTCGGTAATAGTGAAATGTTCAATTCTCAAACTTAATAGGCGATTTAAAAGCTCGTCGACTCTGACCCTTGTTTGATTTTGCCAACCATTAGTTTTAACCATAAAGTGCTCACAATCCACTGCGGCAATAACTTTCTGGGTTGATATATCGTTCATAAACAATTCATTGGCCTGTAAAAGCATTGAACCGAGGTTAACCTTCCATGCCCCAGCGCTGATAGCAAGGTTTACTGAGTTTAGGTCACGGAGTCCTCCTCCAAAATCGACCTTTAGGGAGGTGGATTTTACAATTTGTTCCAGAACCCTCAGGTTCCTGGGAGCGCCCTCTTTTGCACCGTCAAGGTCGATAAGGTGTAGGTGTTCCAATCCCATATCGGCAAATACTTTGGCTTGGTCCACGGGATTTAAATCATACTCCTTAACTTTTAAAAAGTCGCCCTGGAATAGCCTAACGCATTTCCCATCAATTATATCGATTGCTGGCACTACTAACATAGCTCAATAAAGTTTTTAATTACTTGTAATCCTACTTTTCCGCTTTTTTCGGGATGAAATTGAACTCCCCAAAAATTTTTATGCTGAACTGCTGCAGTAAATTCAATGCCATAGTTACAAGTGGCAATCGTGTACTGGTTCTTAGGAACATAGTAGCTGTGAACAAAGTAGAACCATTCCTCTTGGGGCAATCCACTAAACAAGGGATTGCTGCCTAGCGTTACTTTGTTCCAACCCATTTGGGGTATTTTAAGCGATAAATTAAACTTAACAGTATTAAAGCTGCATAACCTCAGGCAAGTGGCATCACCCTCCTCGCTCTTCTCCCCAAGGAGTTGCATTCCCAGGCAAATGCCAAGCAACGGAATAGGGGCTTCCTGTATAGCAGCATCAAGCCCAGTTTCCTTTAACTGTTCCATTGCTCTTTTGGCATGTCCAACCCCTGGAATAATTAGCTTGTCAGCTTTGCTGATATCCAGTGGCGTGACAATTGGAATATTTTTCACACCTAAGCGGTCCAGAGCATTCATTACCGAAGCCTGATTGCCGGCTCCGTATTGAATTATACCTATGGTAATATTCGTTTTCATAGTTAAATAATACCTTTTGTGCTGGGAATACTATTACCATCCTTTTTAATTGCCATTCCAAGACTCCGTGCAAATGCCTTAAAAATTGCTTCCACCTTATGGTGGTCGTTTTCGCCATCAAAATCGATATGCAATGTAATTTGGGCGGAGTAGGCAAGCGAATGGAAAAAATGCTTAACCATTTCGGTTGGCATTTGTCCAACGAATTCGCGAGAAAAACTGCCCTTGAATACCAAGTATGGCCTACCGCCAAAGTCAAGCAACACCATTGCTCTGCTTTCGTCCATGGGTAAGGCAAATCCGTATCGCGAAATACCAGCCTTATTGCCTAGAGCCTTTCGTAACGCCTCGCCAAGAGCAATGCCCACATCCTCAATGGTGTGGTGCTCGTCTACCCGTAAATCGCCAAGGCATACAATGTCAATATCTATTCCTGAGTGCTTGGCGAGCTGCTCAAGCATGTGGTCAAAGAATCCAATACCTGTATTTACCTTTGCCTGGCCTGTTCCATCAAGGTTAATGTTTACAGCGATGTCAGTCTCGTTGGTTTTACGTGAAATTGCAGCAAGCCTTTTAGGCTTTACTAGGTTATAAACTTCTTCCCAGCTCATGGCTGTAAAACTACCTGGTATGGTTGCATGAGTTCCAAAGCGAATTGCTTGGCATCCAATGTTTCTGGCAAATAGTTCATCGGTTTCCCTATCGCCAATAACAATGGAGTTGGCAATGTCAAAATCTGCATTTAGAAGATGTTTAACCAAGCCAATGCCCGGTTTGCGTGTGGGTAAATTCTCCTCAGGGAAGGAACAGTCAATAAGTATCTCATCGAACTGAATACCCTCGGCATTAAGTGCTCTAAGCATTACCTGGTGTGAGCCCAAAAAACTATCCTCAGGGAAACTGAACGTTCCAAGACCATCCTGATTGGTTACCATTACCAGGTAAAAGTCAAATTCCTTGCATATTCGTCCTAGCCATGAAAACACACCAGGCATAAAGTCCAGCTTTTCAAAGTTGTCAATTTGGTAATCTGTAGGCTCCTTTATTAAGGTGCCATCGCGGTCGATAAAAAGTATTGGTTTCATGGCCTGTAGGTGTTAAGGATCTGGATTAACTTGCTATTTTCATAGGGTTTACCCACTGTAATACGTAAACAGTTATTGCACAATGGTTCATGGGTGCGGTTTCGGACCACTATTCCATTGTTCAGCAGATAATTATATACGGAGTTAGCATCGGTGGTCTTTACCAGCAAAAAGTTTGAATCCGAAGGATAAACCATTTTAACACACGACAATTGTTGAAGTCTTAATCTTAAAAGTTCCCTTTCGCTAACTATCTGACTTATCAACGATTTTGTGTTTGAATATTGCTCTATGGCCCTAGATAGAACTGAAAGCGAGGGTACACCAATGTTGTATGGGAACTTAACCTTGTTAAGTGTGGCAATTATTTTGGGGTTTGCAAAAGCAATCCCAATTCGAGCTCCTGCCATAGCCCAGGCCTTTGAAAAGGTTTGCAAAACAACTAGGTTTGGGTATCGGTTTAAGAGGCTAAGAGAAGTTTTTTCAGGGCAGAAATCGATATAGGCTTCATCAACCACAACTATTCCCCTAAATTTTGATAGAATTTGCTCAATTGTTTCAATCGGTTGAGCATTGCCTGTGGGATTGTTCGGACTACATATGAATACAACTTTAGTGCTAGGTGATATACCATTAAAGAATTGTTGGAGGTTGATACTAAAATCGTTGTTCAGAATAAATTCTTTGACCTGCACGTTGTTTACCTCAGCGCAAACCGAGTACATTCCATAGGTTGGTGAAAATATTGCAATGCTATCGGTTGATGGTTCACAAAAGCAACGGATTATGAGGTCAACCGCTTCATCGCTACCATTGCCCAGAAAAATTTGCTCAGGTGAAACTTCCTTGATTTCTGCTATTTTCAGTTTTGCTTCACGCTGCTGTGGGTCGGGGTAGCGGTTTACAATCAAATCGTCGTTCCAAAGGTTGTAAGGGTTTTCGTTAGCATCGAGCAAAATAGCATTGCCTCCAGTAAACTCATTTCGCGCCGATGAGTAAGGTTTTAGCCTCATTATATTTGGGCGAACCAGTTCTAATGTCTCACTTAGTGTCATCATGGTGTTAACTTTGATTACTTAGTTTTTCCATTCTTAGCTTAACTGCATTGGCGTGTGCAGTCAATCGTTCAGCGTTAGCTATTTCAACTATGCAATTACCAAGTTCCTGAATCCCTTCAGGGGTAATTGACTGGTAAGTAATGGTTTTTGTGAACGAAAGCAGATTTACGCCACCCCAACTTCTTGCAAATCCGCTTGTAGGAAGGGTATGATTGGTTCCGCTTGCATAATCGCCTGCCGATTCGGGTGTGTAATTCCCCATGAAAACCGAACCCGCATTCTTTATCATTGTCTCATATTTTTCAGGACTTGCAACTGCAAGTATCAGGTGTTCCGGGGCATAGGTGTTGCTTATTTCAATTGCTCGTTCAACTGTTTCCACCTTAATGGCATAGCTGTTTTCCAGCGCTTTTAGCGCTATGTCCATTCTAGGTAGATTTTTAATCTGTTTGTTAATCTCATCTAAAGTTTCGTTAATAATTGAGTTGCAATTGCTTATCAGCACAACATGGCTATCGGTCCCATGCTCTGCTTGCGATAGGAGGTCGGCAGCAACAAATTGAGGAATGGCAGTTTCGTCGGCTATTACAAGTAACTCCGATGGTCCGGCAGGTATATCAATAGGAATTCCCATGGCAGAAACCTGCATTTTTGCTTCGGTTACATAGCTATTCCCTGGCCCAAAAATCTTATCAACCCTGGGAATGGTTTCCGTTCCAAATGCCATGGCAGCTATGGCTTGTGCACCACCAACTGTGAATACCTTTGCTCCAACTAAGCTGCAAGCATAAAGAATTATTGGGTTTACTGGCGGAGGAGTGCAAACAATAAGCTCATTGCATCCGGCTACCTTTGCAGGGACGCCAAGCATAAGCACTGTCGATATTAGTGGGGCTGTCCCACCCGGAACATAAAGCCCTACGCGTTTCAGGGGTCGGTAAACAAGCTTGCAGCTTACACCGGGCAAAGTAGCCACTTCAACGTCGCTTACCTTTTGGGCTGAGTGAAACCTTTCAATGTTCTTTTTGGCTATTTCAATTGCAGCTTTAAGATTTTCCCCAACCTGATTGCGGCTACTTGCAATGGTTTGCTCATCAACCTCAAACCTATCGATATCGATACCATCAAACTTTTTGGTTAGCAACCGTAGGGCAGAATCGCCCTGAACCCTGACCTTTTCAATAATTTCCTGAACAGTAACTCTTGTCTCAGGGTTATTCTCAACCGGCCGCTTAAGTAGCTCGGAGTAGTTAATGTTGGTTTTATCGGTAATTGTAACCATAGCTTTAGCTTTTAAATAACCATTTTTTCTATTGGCACTACAAGAATTCCCTCGGCACCAGCATCTTTCAGCCTACCAATAACTTCCCAAAAATCATCCTCGTTGACTACCGAGTGAAGTGAGCACCACCCCTCGATAGCCAATGGTAAAACTGTTGGGCTTTTCATCCCAGGTATCAGGCTAATGATTTGGTTCAGCTTATCCTTTGGAGCATTGAGTAGTATGTACTTGTTGCGTTGTGCTTTAAGAACAGCCTCAATCCGGAACTCAAGCTTTTTAAGGAGTTCGCTCTTTTGCTCATCTAAGCTCTTATTGGCAACAAGAACAGCCTCGCTTTTCATTATAACATCAACCTCTTTGAGGTTATTGCTAAGCAATGTTCCTCCGCTACTTACAATTTCGAAAATGGCATCGGCCATTCCAATCCCGGGCGTTATTTCTACTGAACCGCTAATGGTGTGAATATCAGCATCAATTGCGTTCTGGTTCAGGAATTTTTTAAGGATTTCAGGATAAGAGGTTGCTATTCGCTTGCCTGATAGCCATTGCCTGCCACTATAGTTTACATCTCGTGGAATAGCAATGGAAAGCCGGCATCTGGAAAAGCCCAGCTGACGGACAACCTCGATATCTTTCCCTTTTTCAAGAACCTCGTTGTATCCAAGAATGCCTATATCGGCAACCCCATCGGCAACGTATTGCGGAATATCGTCATCCCTTAGCAGTAGTACTTCCATTGGGAAACCCTCAGCCAACGCTTTAAGATGATTGTTTCCGTTTGAAATTTTTATTCCGCATCGGTTCAGTAACTCAATAGTTCCTTCGTTTAATCGGCCGCTTTTTTGGATGGCCAAGGTAATTTTTGTGTTCATATCAACTTGTTTTTGGTGAATTACTAAAAGCAGAAAGGGTCTGCCTTTTGAATGGCAGACCCTTGAATAAGGTAGTCTCTTTATCGATTTATTGGTTATACCAAATGCTCATCTGCCATTCGCCAGAAGTGTGAATGGTGATGATGATGAAGAGTGGTATAACTAGTAGCTATCATTTACGGTTTGTTGTTCTGCAAATAAAAGTAACTTTTATTAAAAATCCAAATCAGCATAGAAAAATTATTGAAACACAATCGGAATGTAGCTTATAGATAAATAAAATGTGATTCAATGTTGTTTAGTTAAGGTTATTTGTCATGTTGCGCGCAAGCGAAACATCTCAAGGGGTCGATTAGAGATCCTTCGCTATGCTCAGGATGACAAATAAAGTTATTCGTGTAAGTTGCTCGTTGTTCTTTGTTCGTGAAATTGACCTCACCCCAGCCCTATTCCCTGAGAGGGAATGGAGCGGAAGAAGCAAGCGGAGGCATAAAAGCCTGACCCGGCAATGGGTCGGGGGTGGAACGTGGTGGTGGGCTTAGTAAGCGATACCACATGAGTCACGCCGTAGGCGTGGCGAATAGTATCGCGGGGCAGTTCCATCCATGGGGTACCCATCGGGTCGGGCTTTTCAGCCTTGATTTTCTTTGGTTCTTTCTTGTATCAAGACAAGAAAGAACGTAAAAATCACTCTTTGCAATGTTTTTCCTTTGCGATGCAAAGCCTCACCCTTGCTCTTTGGCATATGCATTGTGTGCATCGCTATACATGTGGGAATAATCATGGCGTTACAAATATTACTCCCCTACGGGGCTGGAAGCGTTGTTAGATGTTCGTTGCTCGTGAAACTATTGTCATGTTGAGCGTAAGCGAAACATCTCATGGGGTCGATTAGAGATTCTTCGCTGCGCGCAGGATGACAGGCATGTATATTTTTGTTAACTAAACGACATTGAAATGTGATACTAAATCGCTATGCTTCGTGCCGTGTTAACATTCTGTTCAAAAACATAACCCTGAGCTGTTGCATAGTTCATATAAACGGAGTAATATTGCAGTGTTATTGGTGCCTAGTGAGGCTTAAAAGGGAACCCGGTGTAAATCCGGGGCTGTCCCCGCAGCTGTAAGCTCATTCAAAGGCCTTTTACTCCCCTGCCACTGTAATGTAATTGCATTATGGGAAGGCTGTAAAAGGTTGAGCAAGCCAGAAGACCTGCCAATTTGCTTTTTTCGTAGCTTTCGGGTGAAAAGCGAAGGATAGAACACAAACTTTTTTCTGTTCTATTTTCACTAAGTCCGAGCGCTGCGAATGATTAAAAACTGTTAATCATTTGTAGCAATGTATTTTAGAGTCGGTGTAATATTATTCGCTCTTGCCATTTCGGGCATTACTGCTGCCAGAGCACAAATGTGTCTTGAGGATACAATACGTGTGGAGGAGGTTACTATTTACTCAACTTACCGCCAACTCCATACAATTGGGACAAACACAATAAAAATTGACACTTTAAGGTTGACGAATTTTGAAGGCAAAAGCCTTACCGAGTTACTTCAATCCACTGGGGTAAATATTCGTTCATATGGAGTTGGTGGACTTGCCACAATAGCTGTTAGGGGTGGGGGCTCATCGCATACCGCTGTGGTTTGGAACGGAATAAATCTGCAAAGCCCCTTGAATGGAGGAGTAAACCTTTCGCAATTCCCGGTTAGCCTGTTTAGCTCGGTTTCAGTTCAGCATGGTGGCAATGGAACAGTTTATGGCAGTGGTGCAGTATCGGGGATTGTGATTCTTGAAAATGGGGGCCTGCTGCTTCAGCCAAACGGAGCAAGGGCTGGCTTTATCTATGGAAGCGGAAATACAAGGGGTGCTAATGCTTCAGTAAAGATAGGTAATTCAAAAAGTGCATTATCCTTTAAGTATAGTGGATTGTTTGCTGATAACGATTTTGAATTCATCAATACCTACAAGTTTGGTAACCCACGTGAGCGAATTACCAATGCGCAGGCTGCTCAGCATGGGATATTAGCCGATGCTGTGTTACGTTTCAGTAATAATGCACTTTGGAACATTTCGGGTTGGTTTACCCATAACGATAAGAATGTCCAAACTTTGATGAGCAGCTCTCAGATTTCCCAGGCGAACCAGCTCGACAATAATTTTGCTGTATCGTCAAACCTGACAGGGGATTTACCATTTTTTTCTCTCAAACTCAGAAACGCATTCATAAATGGCGATAATCATTTTACCGATCCCGCTGCCGGTATTAGCAGCTTGAATACCTACAAACAACTTGTAAACGAGATTGAACTAAAAAAAACGATGCTTAAGCATCAGGAGTTGGTTGTTGGTTTGGGGTATTCTGTTGATATTGCTTCATCCCAAAGCTACACTGAAAATGCCTTACGGAACCGCATCTCAGCTTACGCCTCACTTGTGAGCCATTTGCTGGGTAGTAGAATTAAGCTTGTCCTCTCGCTTCGCGATGAGTTGGTTAATGGTTCGCTTATACCGTTGGTTGCTTCAAGCGGACTGGAGTTTAAAGCTACAAAAGGATTGATGCTAAGGGCTTCAGCCGCATCGAGTTACCGTTTGCCAACGCTAAACGACCTTTACTGGTCATCAACCACCTATGCGGTGGGAAACCCCAATTTGAAACCTGAATATGGATGGAATACCGATTTAGGCTTTGGTTACACTATTATTCAGAATGACATAAATCTCAAATTCTCTGGTTCCTTTTTTATTAGCAGATTAAATAGGTGGATAGTTTGGTTACCCGACGCCCAGGATAATAATAGGTGGAAACCTAGTAATATTAGCACTGGCAAATCGGAAGGGTTCGAAAGTTTCATAAGTCTTGGAATCAAGTTGGTGCCAATTTCAATCAGGTCCGATTTAAGTTACACTTTCACCAATTCAAAGATATACGATAGCGGGAGCTACAATGGCAAACCCATGATTTACATTCCCAGGCATAAGGTTGGAGCATCAATCTCATTTATTTACGGGCAGTTTAATTTTGGGTATAACCATTCCTTCACATCGGAGCGATATACCGATGAGCTAAACACTTTGCCCTTATACAACCTTGGTGATATATATATTGGGTACTCCTGTAAGGCACGGGGGAGTGCGTTCACGTTTGGGGTAGGTGTTAATAATGTATGGAATGAGCAATACCAGCTTGTTCGTAACTATGCCATGCCCCTGCGTAATTGCTTTATTCGGTTAAATATCGATTTTCAATCCAAATCAACTAAATAATCAACTTAAAAACTTTAAAAAAATGAACAGAAAATTTTTTAACCTAACCATTTTTGCCTTCTTGGCATTTGCGTTTTTTTCGTGCGAAAAGGACGACAAAAAGCCCGGTAAGTTTGAAAACGGAGCCATTGTGCTCAACGAAGGGTCATTTAGGCAGTCAAATGCTTCGGTGAGCTGGGTTAGTTACCAGTCCGACTCGGTGGTGAATAATGTGTTTAAGAATGTTAATGCTCGTCTATTGGGCGATGTGCTTCAGGGTGGGGTAAAGGCCAATGGAAAAATCTACTTAGTACTAAATAACTCCGGCAAGGTTGTTATTGTTAATAGTTCTGATTTTATTCAAACAGGCGAGGTTAGTAATCTCAATAACCCACGTTATGCCGTGGTGGTCGATGGCAAATTATTTGTTTCGCAATGGAACGGCTGGGGGCAAAAAGGTGCTGTAATGGTATATAACGCCAATGGCTCTGAAAAAATCGATTCAATTCCAGTGGGTACTGGTGCTGAGGGAATCATATATGCAGCCGGTAAGGTATGGGTTGCTAATAGTGGTGGTTACGGCGTTGATTCAACGGTTACAGTAATAAATACTTCAACCCTTCAGGTTGAAAAAACCATAAATGTTGGCTATTGCCCTAAAGAGTTTACCGTTGATGCAAATGGTAAGGTTTGGGTACTTTGCTCAGGTACCACAATTTACGATGCAAACTGGAATGTTGCTGGTCATAAACCATCGTCGCTTGTGGCTATAAACACTTCAACAATGTCAGTGGAGAAGAGTGTCAATTTATTCAACGATATGCATCCATCGCATATCGATATCAGTGTGGATAAGCAAACCATTTACTTTGGTGGAGGTTTTGGGTTTAATGGGATATACAATGTGCAAATAGCTGCTAGTTCAATTAGTCAAACCCCATTGGTTTCAGGTTATTTTTATGGGTTTAATGTAAATCCTATTAACGGTGATATTTATACCCTTGAGGCGCCTAATTTTACCAGTGCAGGTAGTTTAAAGGTTTACAACAGCGATGGAAGCGGGCCAAAGAAAACCGTTTCAGTGGGTATTGGTCCAAATGGTGTTCTTTTTAACTAGGAACTTATATGAATTGTTTAATGAGCTGGAGCGGGGGCAAGGACTCCGCTCTGGCTTTATACCGATGTATAAATGACCCTAATCACAGCATTGTTGGTCTTGTAACCACCATAAATTCTTCTACAAATAGAGTATCAATGCATGGTGTTGCATTGGACGTGCTGAAATATCAGGCTGATGCAATTGGAATACCGCTTCATGTTATTACCCTCCCTGAAAATTGTAGTATGGATGAATACGAAAGTATTATGGGAGCATTTATGAGCAGAATGAAACAGGATGGGGTTGAAGGGGTGGTATTTGGTGATATTTTCCTTGAGGATATTAGGAAGTACCGTGAAAGACAGTTGGAGGGAATTGGTATAACCCCCGTTTTTCCACTCTGGGGTCTTACGTCGGCCAAAGTGGCACGCCAATTTCTTGATAACCATTTTAAATCAATAATTACCTGTGTTGATAGCGACCTGCTTGACGAGAGTTTTGTGGGTCAGTTCTATACTTCAGCTTACATTGAAAAACTTCCTGGTGGAGTTGACCCCTGCGGTGAAAATGGCGAGTTTCATAGCTTTGTTACTGCTGGCCCAATCATTCAAAAACCCATTGAGGTAAAGGTAATTAGCAAAACAAGGAAGGAATACCCCAATCCCCAGGGCGGAAATACTAAAACTTTTTGGTTTGCCGATATTGCAGTTAGTAAATAACGAATTGGATAAAGTAGTTAACCCGTCTATCGGGCGATATGCTGAATAACCAAGCCGAAATATCCTCAAAGGTAGTGAGCTGGTCGCCTTCCTGGTTCAACTTATACTTAATGTATGGTATGTTATCTTTTGTGAACACAAAAACAAGTTTATTCGTTTCTGGCTCTTTTGCGCTCTTTTCAAGGGTATAGCCATCAATAAGTTCGCTAAGAGGAAAGGTGACCTTTTCGCCCGCTTTAAATAGCCTGCTTTTCTCAAACTGGTTGGGATAAATAAGCGAAGCGTTGTTCTCATAAAGGTTAAAAATATTAAGGTAGCAATCCTGGGTTGGTGTAACCGTGTAACGCATACGTTCGCCGCTTTGGTAACCCTGCTTAATTCCATCGATGCTTACCTGGAATGCAGGGTCTTTAGCTGTTGTGTACTGTATAACCTCAGCGTCAATTATAGCTTCAACGTAAAAATTCTTAAATTCATCAATTCCTTTGTCAATTTTTACTATGTTATATTTTCTGACTGCTCCACGAATTTCGGAAAACATATCGCTCATAAAAACTTCGTCGAATTTGTTTCCAACCTCGCTCTTGTAAAGCATTTCATACGATTGGATATGCTCGGTTACTCCGGCTTTCCTAAGAGCGTCAACTTTTGCTTGGGCAATTGCCTTGGCACGAGCTTCATCTTCGCTAATACTTCCTGCTATTACCTGTCGGCCCACTGCACTTTCAACTTTGGTTATTTCCTGGGCGTTTGCAAATAGCCCAACTGGAAGCAGGAGGATTAATAAGATTTTTTTCATGGCGATGTTTTTCTCTTTTCTCTTCAAATTTCGTGCAAATTATTGATAGTGGCAAGCATTTCCCATTAAAAAAGCGAAGTGCCCCGTAAGGGCACTTCACACCAGCAACGATTATTCCAAACCTTACCTCAAAACTCTCTTTCCACATCCTTATCGCCACGTCCGGAAAGGTTAACAATGGCAAGCTGGTTCTTGTTTTTAAGCATTTTGGCTGCCAGCGCAACCGCATGGCTCGATTCAATGGCAGGGATTATTCCCTCCAGGTGCGAGAGCATTTCAAAAGCTTTAATGGCTTCGGTATCGGTAACTGCAAAATACTTGGCTCTACTGGTATCCTTAAGGTAAGCGTGCTGCGGGCTGATGCCGGGATAGTCTAACCCTGCAGCTACAGAGTGCGACTCGCACGGGTTTCCATTGTCGTCAACCAGGCAGTAGGATAGCGTTCCCTGGAATACTGTTGGTTTACCAAATGTAAGAGTAGCGGCTGTATTACCGGGAATGGCTTCGCCACCGCCCTCTGCGCCATATATTTCAACCTCTACATCGTCCAGAAAACCAGAGAAAAGACCAATAGCGTTGGAGCCACCACCAACGCAAGCAAAAATTGCGTTGGGCAAACGGCCCTCCTGCATAAGTATCTGTTCACGTGCTTCGTTCCCAATAACGCTTTGAAAGTAACCCACCATTCTGGGGTAGGGGTGCGGCCCAACCTGTGAGCCTAAAAGGTAAAACGATTCGGGATGTTCTATATAGTACATCAAGGCTGCGTCAACAGCATCCTTTAGGGTTGCTGTTCCCATTGTAGTTGTTATCACCTCGGCTCCTAAAAGTTTCATTCGTCGCACATTTAGCGCTTGCCGCTCGGCATCCTTTGCTCCCATAAATACCTTGCAAGGGATTCCCATAAGGGCAGCGGCTGTTGCGGTTGCCACACCGTG
The DNA here is from genome assembly GCF_037481895.1 of Tenuifilum sp. NCBI lineage: Bacteria > Pseudomonadati > Bacteroidota > Bacteroidia > Bacteroidales > Tenuifilaceae > Tenuifilum > Tenuifilum sp. Next base: position 8,435 of record NZ_JBBFKU010000046.1, on the reverse strand, counting down.
TTGCCCGGCACCGGTTTCAGCAATTATTTCCCTTGCACCCATGCGCTTTGCAACCAGGACTTGTCCAATGGTGTTGTTAATTTTATGAGCGCCGGTATGGTTTAAATCTTCGCGTTTAAGATAAATGGTCGATCCTACTTGGTCCGATAGTCTTTTTGCCCTGTATAGGGGCGAGGGCCTTCCTACATAGTGCTTGAGTAGCTGTACAAACTCTTTCTGAAAACTAGGATCCTTAGTAAGCCTATCAAACTCGTTGGCCAAGCGTTCCAGTGGCTTTGCCAAAACATCGGGAACGTAAGCTCCGCCATATTCGCCATAGCGGCCATTATACTTTAACATGTTGCTTAAAGGCTGTACAAATTCATGCTGTATGTTTGAAATTGTTGTTTCCATGATGATAAAATTTTTAGGGTTAAAAAAATGACTTGAAAAAATGTACTTGATAGATGAATTGAACCTTTGTGGCACGTAGCTCACAGTAAAACAATAGCTATGCGGGGAGGCCCCGCCACCACCATGGAGCGAAAACAGCAATTTGTTGTATTTGTCGGTAAAACTGAATCATCATCTACTTATTAAATTAAAAAAGCCGTAGGGGGTAACCTACGGCTGAATATTGCAAAGCAATGGCCTAACTAATCCCCCTGTGTTCGGATTAATTTGTGCCACCACCAAATATTGCTTAATCGTTTCATCGTTGTCTATTCTTTTGCAATCTTAAAAAGATTTTTTTTAAAATCCAAATTGGGTTATGGCATTTTATTCCATATTTTATTGTGATAATCAAGGTAAATGGGCAATGCAGCCGAACCGTACCAGTTAAAAATTTCGGGTTTTAGGATTCCTGAACTTACTGCTGGATCGGTATTAACCATTTCCTCCACTTTCTTAATGTCAGTTTCGTAGAAAATGAATAATCCCCTGTAACCATAAGGGTTGGCTCCAAACGGTCCGGCAACAAACAGTTTACCTTCATTCTCTAAACGGACAATGTTGTTCATATGGCCTCTAAAAATACTGTCTGTTTCACTTTTTGAAAGGTTTTGCTTATCGCCCGATTTTAGTAGAACGAATGTGTATAACCGCATACCGTATTCATCGGCATTTAGCTTTTGTGCAAGCTCAGGATTGTAATTAATGTTTTGTGCAAGCAAAAGGTTCATGCCTGCAACAAATAGTGTTAATGCAATCAATATCTTTTTCATTGTTCATATAATAATGTTCAACACAAAGCGTTAAATTACTATACTATCAAATCAAATAAAACAAAAGTATGAAAAGAATTACATTTTGCATAGGATTAAGCGTAATGTCATTACTAGGCTATGGTCAAATTGGCAACCAAATCTTAACAAGTATTGCATTAGGTAAGTATTCCGATGCTCTTGAACAAATTAATGAGTTGCCTCCATCACCTGAGTTAATCCAATTCAAGGCAATAGCTTTTGAGGGGTTAAACATGTGGGATAGTGCAGTGGTTTACTATTCAAAACTTACAAATATCGACAATCAGCTTGCGAAGAAAGGGTTAGCCAGGTGTTACGAGAGTGTTGGTAATTCATCCAAAGCCATTGACCTTTACAAACAAATACTAGCAGATGATTCCTTGAATGCTAACATAATAACCAGGTATGCAAATCTGCTCAGGAGTAGTTCATTGCATAAACAGGCTTTGGAACAGTTCCTGAAACTTACAGAATTGGACTCGACATGTGCTAAATACTGGGAAATGCTGGGTGACCAGTACAAGGCAATGAATATGACTGTTGAAAGTACTACCGCATACAATAAAGCATATCTGTTAAACTCTAAAAATCTTTTTGTTGCTTCAAAATACTTCGCTCAACTGATTAAAAGCAATGTGCCATTACAGTACGTGTACGAGAATATTCTTGATGCCTACCAGGTTGACTCAACTTACATGCCAATTCTTATGCTTAAGGGGAAGGTTGAATCGGATATGAAAAAGTATAGTAAAGCCGAAATAACTTTCACAAGGATTGCTTCGCTTGGCGACTCATCATTCTTTACCTTGAAAAACCTTGCTATTGCCAAGCATAGCAACGGTTCCTATCTGGAAGCAGAAAATCTCTTTAAAAAGGCTTATGAGATGGATAGTACCGACTTTTTTCTAAATTTTGTTTACGCAAAAACATTGCAGAATATTGGTGAGCGCAACCTGGCTCTGGATGTTATAAGTAAAACAATTAAACTTCTTTACCCATCCGATGAGCTGGTAGCATCATTTTATGAGCTAGCAGGAGATATTTATAACTCCGGTAACAAAATTGATTTGGCAGTTGAAAACTATCAAATGGCACTCGAGAAAGATAAAAAAAATGAGCTTAAGTACCTGAATAAGATTATTTGGTGCAAGATTTATGATAAAAAATTCAGAGATGCTGAATACCTGGTACACAAATACGATAGCATTATCCTGGAAAAATATGCTGATGACAGCATTCAGCTAAAAAACGAACAGAGAAAAACTGGGTTTTATAAAGATTTGCTTAAAAAGGAGTTTTTCTTCATGGATGATTTAAAAAACGGGAAATTCCTTGTTTACTAAACAAATCCCATTCAAAAGGTGTTCCTAAAGTATGGAACACCTTTCTTATATAGTTCTATACGATTCATCGTGTAATCTATGCCAGAAAAGCGTACGCTTTATAAAGCGTTACGATAAAAGGCAACGATTTAGTTTTATGCCGTTTGGCTCAAATGATGCAGGTCTGATTGTCAGCCATTATGGGGTTGATAGGCAGTATAAAGAATCAGTGGTTTTCGTTCTAAAGGGAAAAGTTTACATAAAATCAACTGCAGCATTACTGATTTGTTGGCACCTTAGTGGGTTTTGGCCAATACTGTCAATATTCTTGCTTATACCTACTCCTATAAGGGATTTTTTCTATGACATAATAGCTCGTAACCGTTACCGCTGGTTCGGTAAATGTGAAAGCTGCGTTACTGAATAGTCAATATCATTTTTGAAATAAATCAATGGGTAGGAGCTTTAACGGCTCAATACTTTCAGGTGTAACATTGACCTGAACGGCAAATAGTTTTACTCCTGCATCAAACGCCTTTATTAGCTCTTTAGCATATGCAGGGTCAATACTCCAAGCGGGAGCAAATATATCCACATCGGTGCGTTGAATAATGTATATCATAGCTACAAGGTAACCTTCAGCTTTAGCTTTAATCAGAGTGCTTAGGTGTTTTTGCCCACGAGTAGTTACAGCATCGGGGAATTGGGCAAACCTCCCTTCCTTCAACGTTACGTTTTTCACCTCAAAGAACCATTTCTGATTTTCGGTTTCACCGTAAATGTCGAAACGGCTATCGTCGTACTTGACTTCTCTTATTAAAGTTTTAAAGGTTGGTAGCTTATCAATCCATTGGTTTTTCAGAATCTCATAGGCAATTCTATTGGGATTCGAGGTGTTTATTCCTACCCAGCCATTATTAATCCTAATCATTTCCCAGGTATAGGGTAACTTTCGGTTTGGATTAGAGCTTGGGCTTATGAATACTTCGGCGTTTTCTTCCAGGCAGCTTTTCATTGAGCCCGAATTGGTGCAATGCGCTGTAACTACATTCCCATTGTCGAGTAGAATATCGGCCAAAAATCGTTTATAGCGTTTAATAAGCCTGCCGTGGATTAGGGGTTGGTCAAATTTCATATAATGTAAAGATGTTGCTTTTAAACAGGTTTTCACCTTGAATGTTCAAAAAAGCGATTGTTGCTCAGGGTATGAGTAGGGTTTCAAAACTTCCGGAACATTCCTGTTAGCCTTAGGATTCGAAATAATTGGTGATACTGTATACGCCTTTAAGTATTCCTGTTCTACGGGTTTAATTATATCAGAGTAAAGGGAGGTTTTTAAATCCTTATCCAACCATTTTTCTGCATTTTCGGGCTTTAGTATGGCTGGCATTCGTTTCTTGGTATTATGAATTTTTTCGAGTAATGGGTTTGCCGGTAAGGTGATAATGCTAAAGGTGTCAACCATTTCACCTGTTTCAGTATTAGTCCATGTGCTGTAAATTCCAGCTAAATGCATTATTTCATTATTACTTAAGCCAATAAACCATGGTATTTTTTTACCATGTATATGCTGCCATTCAAAAAAACCGGTAGCAGGTACTATGCATCTGTTGCTTTTTGCAGAGTATCGGAACGATGGTTTTTCAAGAATGCTTTCGAATCGAGCATTCAGCGTTTTCCCTTTAATGGATTGAGCTTCAATAGGGGTTTTTACCCAGTTGGGTATTAGGCCCCAGCTCATTGGTGTAAAATATTCTGGATTATCCGATGCAACCACAGGAATAACAGGAAAATCAAAAGCTGATACAAAGTAGAAGGGTTCAAAGCGAAAATTCTCTCTGAACCGAGCATTCATGGCTTTCTCAAGTCTATGCTTTTCAACTTGTACGCTAAGCGTGAAGCACATTAGGTGTTGGATGATTTAACATTTCTATGTTTACATCTTTGTTTACAAGACTACTCTAATTAAAATCTTATTGCCATTCAAAACCTTTGATAACTAAAGTAAGAAGTCATACAAACCAAAATAAGAGGAGGTTATTGCTAATAACCCTCCCCTTAATCAGTTTCGCAAAGGCATTTTTATTCCTCACAACAGAACAGTATTAGCCTTTTAAACAAACTTTTAACCTTTATCCTTTACCCTTTATCCTTTACCCTTTATCCTTACTTCCCCTCAATCTGTTTAATGGTCCATTCAAGTGCTTCCTCCAGCATTTCGGTTGGTGGGTCGGTTATGAAGCCATTATCGTGTAACGATTTAACCATGGAACGAGAGTATTCAATATCCTTTTTGGCAATGCTGTACGCCTCATCCCAGCTCATTGGCCTACGGGCAACGCCATCCTTAACAGCCTGTACAGCCACATCGGCTGCTTCAACGGGGAATACGTCGGCTTCATCCATGGTTGGCACAATATTATCGGGGTTTATTCCACGTTTCTCGGCGTAGTTTGCCAGTGAGTGCGCAGCGGCAATGGCCATGTTATCGGTTATTTTTGATGCTCTAACCAGCAAGGCTCCTTTAAGTATTCCGGGGAATCCTAACGAGTTATTTACTTGGTTTGGGAAATCGCCACGGCCCGTAGCCACAATGTATGCCCCTGCTGCTTTTGCTGCATATGGGTAAATTTCAGGTACTGGGTTGGCGCAGGCAAATACAATGGCTTTATCGGCCATTAGCCTAATCCAATCCTGCTTAATGGTGTCAGGGCCTGGGGTGGAAAGCGATATTAGCACATCGGCCCCTTTCATGGCCTCCTCCATGGTGTTAATGCAATCGGGATTGGTTTGCTCGCAAATCTCCCATTTGCGGTAAAAACGGCTATCGGCTTTAATATCGTCACGTTTGCGATGAAGTGCACCATGCGAGTCGAACATAATCATCTTTTTAGGATTACCTCCATCGGCTATTATCAGGCGGGCAATGGTGGTATTGGATGCGCCAGCTCCAAAAAATACAATGTGAACATCGCTTAGTTTTTTGTTTACCAACTTTAGGGCGTTGAGTAACCCGGCAAGGGTAACGCATGCAGTTCCCTGGGCATCATCGTGCCAAACCGGAATCACACATTCCTCCCTCAGTACATCGAGAACTCTATAGCAGTTAGGTTGTGAGATGTCCTCAAGGTTTACAGCGCCAAAGCTGTGCTGGCACATCTTTACAAAATCGATTATCTTTTCCGGGTCGTTTTTGCCATCTTTCCCCTTGCTGTCAATACAAAGAGCAACTGCATCCACGCCACCAAGGTACTTCATCAGGAATGCTTTCCCTTCCATCACCCCCAGACCACCCGGAGGGGTGCAATCGCCATCGCCAAGAACACGGGTCGAGTCACTGACAACAGCAACTAAATTGCCTCGGTTCGACAGTTCAAATGACGCATCATTATTATCGCGTATAGTTGTTGATATTTTGGAGACTCCTGGGGTGTACCATACATTGAACCAGTTAAAGCCAAGCACAGGTGCTTTAGGTGCTGTTTGGATTTTACCTCCGTAATGCTTATGGGCCTTCTCGCTGAGGTATTTTAAGAATAAAGTTTTACCCTTTGCGCGTTGCTCCTCAGTCCAATTTTCTGGGAACATTTCGCCAAGGCGCTCTAATTTGATGTTTACTTTACCCATATGTTTAATTTTTAATTGATTAGATTTCGATTTGCTGATATAATTTTTACCCAAGATACAAAATTCAAACTAAACAATCTAGTTTTTTAAATATGTTATACAGTATGTTTTTGTTGCTTTTTTTGACAAAATAATGTAGGTTTGAGGTCGCAATACGTGTTGTATTTTTACGATTAACAATTCAACAAAATCCATGATATGAGTGTATTAGTCAATAAAAATTCACGTGTAATTGTTCAGGGCTTTACAGGTGGTGAAGGCACTTTTCATGCTACCCAGATGATTGAGTATGGAACCAACGTTGTGGGCGGAGTAACTCCGGGCAAGGGAGGACAAACACATCTCGATAGGCCTGTGTTCAATACTGTTTCCGAAGCAGTGAAAGAAACCGGTGCCGATGTATCGGTCATATTTGTACCCCCGGCTTTTGCTGCCGATGGCATTATGGAAGCTGCTGCTGCAGGAATTAAGGTGATAGTATGCATAACCGAAGGGATACCCACAAACGATATGGTAAGGGTAAAACATTTCCTTGCCGATTTTCCGCAAACCCGATTAATTGGCCCAAACTGCCCCGGAGTAATAACTCCCGAAGAGGCTAAGGTAGGGATAATGCCGGGTTTTATTCATAAAAAGGGACATATTGGCGTTGTATCGCGCTCGGGCACCTTGACCTACGAGGCCGTTGATCAGCTTACCAAGTTGGGGTTGGGTCAAAGCACTTGCATTGGCATTGGTGGCGATCCGGTAATTGGAACAACCACGCTCGAAGCCGTTAAGCTACTAATGGCTGATCCCGATACCCATGGTATTGTGATGATAGGTGAAATAGGCGGTAGCATGGAAACCGATGCTGCTCGATGGATTAAGGAGCATGGAACTAAGCCTGTTGTGGGTTTTATAGCAGGACAGACCGCTCCTAAAGGTAGAAGAATGGGACATGCTGGTGCTATTATTGGTGGTGCCGACGATACCGCTGCTGCTAAAATGAAGATCATGCGTGAGTGTGGTATTCATGTAGTGGAATCGCCTGCTAACATTGGTCAAACCATGAGGGATGCGCTGAAATAATATTCTACCAAAAACAATAAAGGCCGGCAAATATTGAGCCGGCCTTTTTTTAATCCCATATTGGTTAATCCTTTACTTTTATATCTATTGCCTCAGTTCTCCCTTTTATTAGCATCCGTATGAACAAGAATATTGTAGCAGCCATTAGAGCCCCTAATGTAATTCTTACCCATACATTATCATAATTGAAGAAAACTATTAGAAAAAACGGAATTGCAGTAAAAGCCATTGTTGGGGTAAAGTTGAAGTTTGGATTTACACTAACCTCAATGCTGGTTTCTTTCTGAGCATTAACAGTAATTTCTCCACTACCCATTTGAAAAGTAGTTGTGGCCCTAAAAGTGTGTTCCCCATCAGGAAGTTCAACGGTAAGCGATTCGCCTTGGTCAATTTTACCTCTTAGCTGACCATCAATTAGGATTTTGATTTTGTTTTCGGAATAATACTTTTCACTCTTTGGGCGCGATACTAATATTGAATTCATATTCAAAACTATTTTAAAAAAAAGGCATCGTATTAAACCGATGCCTTGGCAAAAATACAAAAAAGATGTTTGTAAGCTACTTCTCTGAATCTAATTCGTCGCCGGTAAAGGCGGGGTAAACATCGGTCATGTAGCCCATGTACAATCCAACACGTGTCATCCACCTAAGTTGCCCCACAACCCAACTGTGAAACTCCTCGGGGTATTTACCTGTAATTAGTACTATCAACCATGCCAAAAAGATAATTACGCCTACAAATATTTGCCTAAAGAACAAGATAAAGAAGTGTGGAATGTAAACATAAAGCCAACCAAAAAAGAAACGAACCAGCATTAATGCACGGCTTACCCTTTCAGGGTATTCAACCTCTAAAGAGGTATACTCATCGGTTCCATTAATGCCAAACGAAGGGTATCCATCGGATATGTTTAATACCCTGGCGTTCACACGTAAGTTCCATCGCAATAGGCCTACCTGAAAGTCAAATAGACTTTTTGGGTATTTGCCAGTAAATAGTATTGCCCAAAATGCTACAATCTGTAGGATTAGAGCCCAAATTGATACAAAAAATAGGAGGAAACCGTGTGGCAGTAGAATGTACAGCCAGCCGAAAAATGTTCTCAGGAGCACATCCGTCCAAAATAAAATTTTGTAGATAAAAAATGGGAGTTGGAAATATCCCCGTTAAGGGATAGTTTTACATT
>NZ_JBBFKU010000045.1:0-22924 GCF_037481895.1 Tenuifilum sp. | reverse complement strand
CTATTAGATCTTTTGTTTTTTGAGTGTATTCAAGGTGTTTAGTCATAGAATAATTTATTTTATTATTCCCAAAGAGATTGCAGGTTGATAGGTGTTGCAATAGGGTTTATTGTGCGACCCCGCAGGGGTCGTAGGTAATCGATTGTCGCTGAAGTTATAGACCTTTAATGCCTTCGGCATTAGGGCTACATCGTCATCTAATCCCGAAGAGATTTCAGGTTTATAGGTAATGCAATATGGTTTGCAATACGACCCCGCAGGGATCGTAGGTAATCGATTGTCGCTAAAGTTATAGACCATTAATGCCTTCGGCATTGGGGCTACATAATCATCTAATCCCGAAGGGGTTTCTGGTTTATAGAAAATTTGATATGCGAAATGGTGCGACCCCGCAGGGGTCGTAGATGTTTGGTTATCGTTAATGCTATAGACCTTTGATGTTTTCGACATTAGGGCTACATCATCATCTAATCCCGAAGGGGTTTCTGGTTTATAGAAAATTTGATATGCGAAATGGTGCGACCCCGCAGGGGTCGTAGATGGATGAATGATATATTTTCTATAAATCTTTGATACCTTCGGTATCACATTATTTAACCCATTCAAATAAAAATTTATCATCATGTTCAATTTCAAATTTTTTCAAAAAATCAACATATTCTTCTCGGAAACTCACTTTTCGATGATGTTGTTTCTGATTCATTATATATTTAACAACATTATCAATTTGCGAATGGCTATATGAAAATGCACCGTATCCTTCCTGCCAACTAAATCTGAAATTGGAGAGTTTATTTTCATTTATAAACTCGTTTGATGCCTTTTTAATCTCTCTCACTAAATCTGATAGGCAACAAGATGGTTTCATACCAATAAAAATATGAATATGGTCTGGCATTCCATTAATAGCAATCATTTTCTGTTCTTTTCCCCTTACAATTCCAGTAATGTATTGATACAATCTTTCTTCCCAATCAGAATAAATTAAGCTTCCTCTGCCTTTAACTGCAAAAATAATTTGAATATATATCTGAGAAAATGTTCCTGGCATATTTATATGGCTCTTTGATAGAAATATTCGTTTACTACAGCGTTGTTGAAAAATCGAACTACATTCAGGTCACGGATGCCTTTATTTTCCAATGTTTCCAGAATGGTACGTTTAGTAATTTCGGCAAAATAATCTGGGTTGTTAAGTATTGCCTGATTGTTTACTACTGTTTTGTCGGTTTCATGTTTAATGAAAATCAAAGTTTCATGTAATGCTAAATCGCTGTTCAGTACATTCATGTTTTGTTCCTTGATGCGTTTGTGAATGCGGGCAAATTTGATGTCGTTCTCATATTTGGCGGCCAGCATTGCATCTTTATTGTTAAGCGCATTGGCTTGTTCGTAAATCTTTTTCAAATCATTGATAGCCTCATCCATCTCCTCAGATGTTAATTCTTCAATGTTCTTTTTCTTGAAAAGCCTTTTTAGCTCTTCAAAAAGAGATATAAATTTCGGGTCTTTTTTATCAAAATTTCTCTCTAACTCTTTTCTTGTTCTTTCCAGTTCGCTTCTGAATTTATCGGCAATTTGCAATTCATGCGTAGCAATTTTCCTGAATGTAAACTGCATGTTTTCAAGTGCTAAATTCAAAAGATTTGTATTGTCCGCTGCGTTTTCTAAATTCTCTTTCAGGTTAAGGATATCAATACGGTTTGCCACTTCATTATACAACTTGTTCACCCTGTCAAATGAGAATTTGTCTAACAGTTCAGTGTAACCCATTATTTTGATGATGTTGTATAAGCTTTTTAAGTTCTCCAAACACTTTTTCAGTTCGATAATTTCCTTTTTGTCAGTTATCTGGCTTACAATTTTTTGAAATTCTTCTATATTAGAAAAGTCATAAAGAAATAGCTTTTCTTTGATTTCCTGAATTTCCTTGTCTATTTCTTCGGCAGATTTGAAAAGGTTGGAGTAGTTCTTAGTTTCATCGCCCAATTCTTCCTGTAATTCTTTGAAATACTCCTTGTTGGTTTTATCAAATTCTTTGCGAATGTCGGCAAAGTCAACCACATAGCCGTATTTAAAATTCTTATAAGGTCGGTTTACCCTTGTTAGTGTCTGTAAAAGATTGTGTTCTTTCACAACGCGGGTCAGATACAATTTTTTCAGTCGTTTGGCATCAAAACCGGTAAGTAGCATATTGTAAACCACCAACAAATCAATTTTTCCTTGTTTGAAATCGGTTTGATGTTCCTTGCGGATTTCTTTGGTGTCTATATCATGCAGTATTAAAGCAATTGAAATTGGAGCCAACTCAGGTGTTAGATAGCCCACTCCCGATTCAGCTGCGATGTAGTAATCAGTTTGTGGTTCATGGTATACTTTCTGTTGGGCTCCCAGACGTTCATTGTATTTCTGAATTTCAGCAAAAATCATTTTCGCCTGGTCAGAAGTGTCGCAAACAATCATTCCCCCAATACTTTGGTCGTTGTGCAACACTCTGCTTTTTTTGAAGTCAGTAATGATGTAATCAACCAATGGCTCAACAAATTTGGGATGAGCAAAAATTTGGCTTTTGGTGAACTCGCCTTGCTTCACAATTTCATCATACACCTGATTGATTTCAGCTTTGAATTTGGTTTCAATGGCTTCCCTTATAAGTTTCAGCGTATAGCCATCCGCAATGGATTGATTGTAAAAGTATTTATGAATATAATCCCCAAAAATATCCTTGCTTTTATATTCTTTGGAAATGATAGGAGTACCAGTTAAACCTATTAAAACAGCATTACGATCGGAAGCAATTAGGTTTGAAAGAAAAGAACCCTGTGGATTATAACTTCGGTGAACTTCATCTAAAAAATAAATTCGTTGAATGTTCAAATCGTAATCAGAAACTTTTGAGATGGATTCAGCAGAAAACTTATGAATGTTTACAACGGTTATGGTTTGTGCACCTGTGTTTCCTGAGGTTGCTCCTGCAGTTTTAATGTTTTTTATGAAGTCCTCTTTGGAACTAACCATATCGACTTTCAATCCCCTTGCTTCAAATTCGTTTTTGGCTTGTGTGGCTAAGTCCAAACGGTCGACCACAAAATAGAACTTGGCTATTACATTTTGCTTTTGATAATAGTCTTTCAGGTAATTTACATTATAGTATGCCAAAGCTGTTTTGCCGCTTCCTTGTGTATGCCATATGATTCCTTTTTTTACTCCTGCTATTAATTTTTTCTCAATAGCTAAAGTTGCAAACAACTGCGGATACCGCATGATGTGCTTTTCAATCTTTGTTATTCCATTGTTAACGGTGTTCACATAAGCAAAGCCATAACGAAGCAATATTTTTAAACGTTGTCTGCTGAATAGTGATGTTAAGATACGGTTAGTAGGAGAGTTTGGACCTTTTGCCGTTTCATACTCCTTAGTTCCAAGAATGGAAACAATGTTATTGTCGAGCAGTATTTGTTTCTCTATTTCGCTGTCCTCTTGCGGAACATTATGAATTAATGAATTGTCTTCTTCTCTGAAACAGTTGAAATTTACCTGTTCAGGGTCGGGTGTTGCGTAAAATGCTCCCTGAATGGGTGTGATGTTTTCCTCATCATACTCCTGATTGTTGGAGAAAACCAACAATTGAGTAATGTTCATGAACTTTTTGAATTTCGGATTTTTGAATCGGGTATTGATTCGGCTTCGTTCTGCTAAAATTCCTTCTCGGTTATTCGGTTTCTTTACTTCAATGAAAGCCAAAGGTATTCCATTAATGAGCAAAGTAATGTCAGGCCTGAATTCTTCTTCGTCATTTTTGTAAGTCAGTTCGGTTACAACATGAAAAAGATTGTTGTCGAAATTCTCTAAGTCAATCAGTTTGCAAGCAAAGTCACCCAGCAAGCTTTTGTAAAACGCCCTTCCAAGGTCAGAATTATCCAGTTTAATACTGAGTTCAGAAATGAAAGAGTCAATTTCACTGTCCGAATATTCGGTCCGGTTAATCTTTGAAAGTCCTTGTTTAAACAGGTCTTTGAATATATTTGTGTCTGCATGAAGATTTGTAATGCCAGACTTTGGAACATAAGTAAATCCCAATCGTGTCAAATGCACGATAGCAGGAATTTTTACTCTTGAATCTTCATTAAAGGTCATTTTATCTCTTAATAATTTAATAGTACAAAATACGGTTTTTTGAGTGAATTAGTAAAAAAGGTTCTTTTGGTTTAGCTATAGGCTTGCTTTAGTGCTTGTAGAAATCAAATGCGTCATATGTGTGGGAAAATTTTTATCATTGTCGTTTCGTTATTTGTTCACTTCTATTTTTTTGTTTACAGTTTATTAGTTCATATCCTAAAGAATTATACTAATACACCTATGATTATGTGTATAGCTATGATTGGAACTAGCCCTGTTTCATGTAACTAAAGTAGTAAAAAATTAAATTCATTAACCAGCCACTTTGTTTTTATAGTTTATATCGCCTTGCGTAAAATGCATAACGGTTTTTGAATAACGCCCTTTCCGTAACAAAAAACCTCCGCATTGCGGAGGTTTTTTATGCTTAGAATCGGTTTTTTACTCAATGCTTACCAGCAGGGCGCCTTTGCTAACCCTGTCGCCGGGTTTTACCTTAACCTCTTTCACTTTCCCGGCCGAGGGGGCTATCAGGCGGTTGTGCATCTTCATGGCGTCAAGTATCACCAGCACATCGCCTTGCTTAACCTCCTGACCCTTTTTAACCTTTACATCAATAATGGTTCCGGGTATAAAGGCCGTAACGTTCTTATCGTCGAGTTTTGGATGTATCATAGCTACAAGTTTTTTAGTTTACAAAAGGATTGTTGGGTTGACTAAAATGGAGGAATACCATGTTTCTTGAAGGGGCGGTCGGCAACCTTAGTGCTGGAAACCTCAAGGGCGTGCAGCAGCAGCTTACGGGTTTCGGCCGGTTCAATCACGGTATCGATATAGCCTTTGGCTGCGGCTACGTATGGGTTAGCAAACTTTTCCTTGTACTCTTCAACTTTTTGGCGACGCATAGCTTCCGGATCGGGTGCTTCGGAAATCTCCTTGCGGAAGATGATGTTGGCGGCACCCTCGGGGCCCATAACGGCAATCTCAGCGCTTGGCCATGCAAATACAAAATCGGCACGTAGGTGGCGGGAACTCATGGCTATATAGCCTCCACCATAGGCTTTACGCAGAATTACTGTCATTTTGGGTACGGTTGCTTCGCTGTAAGCGTAAAGCAGCTTGGCTCCGTGGCGTATAACGCCTGCATGTTCCTGATCGATACCGGGTAGGTAACCGGGTAGGTCAACCAGGGTAACCAGCGGAATGTTGAATGCGTCGCAGTAACGAACAAAGCGTGCAGCCTTGTCGGAGCTGTCAACGTCGAGTACACCGGCCATAACCAGTGGCTGGTTAGCCACAAAGCCAACGGTTTCGCCATTCAGTCGGCCAAAGCCAATAACAATATTGGCAGCCCACTTCTCCTGGATTTCGAAGAAATCGGAATCGTCGGCAATGGCACGGATAACATCACGTACATCGTAGGGCTCCTTTGGATCGCCTGGTACAATATCCTCGATATTGAAGTTTACCTTTGGTTCTTTGGGCTCAAACCTGCGAGCCTTGCGGGTATTGTTCCAGGGAATGTAGGTGATAAGCTTTTTAATCTGCTCAAAGCACTCGTACTCGCTCTCAGCGTAGAAATGTGCGTTGCCAGTAATTTGGGCATGAACCTTTGCGCCACCAAGGTCTTCCTGGGAGATTTCCTCGCCCAGAACCGATTTGATAACCTCGGGGCCAGTGATGAACATCTTTGAGATTTTATCGACCACAAACACAAAGTCGGTTAGGGCAGGGGAGTAAACTGCACCACCGGCGCAAGGGCCAAGGATTACTGATATTTGCGGAATAATACCGCTTGAGAGGGTATTTCGCCAGAATATTTCGCCGTAACCGGCAAGCGAGTTAACCCCTTCCTGAATACGGGCACCACCTGAGTCGTTGATACCGATTAGGGGGATACGCATGCGGAGTGCGTAATCCATGATTTTGGTAATCTTACGGGCGTGCATTGAACCCAGTGAACCACCGGCAACGGTAAAGTCCTGAGCGTAAATAGCCACAGGAGCACCAAAAATGGTTCCGGTACCAATAATAACACCATCGCCATGTAGAACCTTACCATCCATCCCAAAGTCGCGGGCATCGTGCTCCACGAACATGTCGTACTCGTTGAACGAGTCCTCGTCGAGGAGGGCAATAATACGCTCACGGGCAGTGAGCTTACCCATAGCAACCTGCTTGGCAACGGCCTGTTCGCCACCACCCTGCAGAACCTCCTCTTTGCGTTTTTTTAGCTCTTCAATTTTGTTTTTTAAAGGCATAGCTGTTTTTGTTGGTTAGTAATTTTTGCCACCATTACCATGCATCGTGGTAAAGTTTTGTGCAAGGTTACGAAATTGGGTGCAAATATAAAAGAAACGGGCCGTTTTTTCGACCCGCTATAATGTATTAGCCTAAATATCAAAATACTACACCAGTAAACACCTGTTTAATGTTTACTTGGGAGCCATCCTGTAAAGACCCACTGCAATGATTGCAAACAGGAAGTTGGGAACCCATACCGAGATGGCTGGTGGCAGATGTCCGCCAACGGCAAACATGGTTGAAAATCGCATGAACAGGATGTACGAGAAGCTAAGTGCCAGCCCCAGTCCAATATGCAGGCCAATGCCACCGCGTACCTTTCGCGATGAAAGCGATACACCTATCAGGGTAAGAATGAACACCGAAAAGGGGTAGGCAAATCGCCCGTGCTTTTCAATTAGCAGGTATTCAATGGTATCGGCGCCCTGGAGCTTTTGTTCCGCTATAAAATCGTTTAGCTGAAATAGGTTCATGGTTTCAATGATCTTCAACCTCTGGTTGAAGTCGGATGGGGTGAGGTAGAATGTGCTATCAATTTTATCGCCTTTGATAATTTCTTCGCCACTGTCAGTATAATTACGGATGTAGTAGCGGTTTATAGTCCATTTCTCCTTGGTGGAATCCCACTGTGCATTATCGGCTATGAGTTTCGATACCAGCTTATTCCCATCAAATTTTTCAATGGAAAGGTTGTAGGCGGTGTTGTTGTAAGTGTTGAATGAGCGCATGAAAACAAACATTCCCGGACGCACCTGTCGGTGTATGTTCCTGTCGGTATTAACATAGGGTCGTTTGATGTACTTGTTCTCAAAGTCTAACCTTACAGCATTGGCGGGTGGAATTATAAAGCTATTGAGCACAAATGAGAAAATGGCAATTATTGTTGCGGAGATAAAGTAGGGGTATAACATACGCTTAAAGCTAACACCGCTGCTCAGGATGGCAATAATCTCAGTATTATAGGCCATTTTTGAAGTGAAGAAAATAACGGCAATGAATACGAAAAGGGAGCTGAACAGGTTGGCAAAGTAGGGTATAAAGTTGAGGTAATACCTGAAAATGATATCGTACATTGGGGCATCCTTCTCCAGAAAGTCGTCAATTTTCTCGGCAAGGTCAAATATTACTGCAATGCCAACTATTAGTATTATGGCATAGAAGTATGTGCCAATAAACTTTCGGATTATATACCAGTCCAGTAACTTCATAGAGGTGTTTTATAGACGTTTCGACACTTTTTTAACCATAGCGTTTTTCCATTGCAGGAAATCGCCCTCAACAATATGTTTTCGTGCTTCCCCCACTAACCATAAGTAAAACCCTAGGTTGTGAATGCTGGCGATTTGTGGGCCTAGCATTTCGCCCGCAATAAAAAGGTGGCGGAGGTAAGCCTTTGTGTATCTACTATCAACAAAAGTTGGGCCAAAAGGATCGATAGGTGTGAAATCGGCCTGCCACTTTTTGTTTCGGATGTTTATAATTCCCTCAGAGGTGAAAAGCATGCCGTTACGTCCGTTACGGGTGGGCATTACGCAATCGAACATGTCAATGCCTAGGGCAATGGATTCCAGGATGTTCTCAGGTGTACCTACACCCATCAGGTAGCGGGGTTTACTCTTGGGCAGTATGCCGTTCACCACTTCAACCATTTGGTACATCACCTCGGCAGGTTCACCAACCGATAGCCCACCAATGGCGTAGCCATCGCGGTTGTACTTTTGAACGTTTTCGGCAGCACGCTTACGGAGGTCGGGGTAAACGCAACCCTGAACAATAGGGAATAGCGTTTGGCTATGGCCGTAAAGCGGCTCGGTGGTATCGAACCGATGCACGCAGCGTTCAAGCCATTTCTCGGTAAGATCGAGCGACTTGCGGGCATACTCGTAATCGGCATCGCCCGGTGGGCATTCATCGAATGCCATTACAATATCGGCCCCAATAATGCGCTGAATGTCCATCACATTCTCTGGGGTGAACAGGTGGGGCGAGCCATCGATATGCGAGCGGAACGAAGCGCCCTGCGCTGTTAGCTTTCGCATGTCGGCAAGGGAAAATACCTGATATCCGCCACTATCGGTAAGAATGGGTCTATTCCAGCTCGAGAATTCATGTAACCCGCCGGCTTGCTTTAGTACATCGAGTCCCGGACGTAGGTAAAGATGGTATGTATTGCCCAGAATGATTTGGGCGTTAATGTCGTTCTCCAACTCCCTGTGCGAAACACCCTTTACGCTCCCCACCGTGCCAACAGGCATGAATATTGGGGTTTCAATTTGACCGTGATCGGTTGTTATGATACCTGCACGCGCCGAGGTTTGTGAATCGGTTTTGAGTAACTTGAAATCCATCTGCTTGTAAAAATCCGCACAAATATAACCTAAATACTAACAGGTTAAGGGTTTATTTTGATTTGTTAACGGTAAATACTCCGGTTTTAAATTAATGCTTGCCAATGTTTATTAACCAGGTTGGCTCCTGGTTTATGCTTTCGCCGGCATAGTAAACGTGTTCCAGGTACAACCCCGATGGGGGAGCGGTAAACTTTGCCGGAAGGGTTGAGTACTCACTGAAGAACGAGTCGATATCGGCCTCCGATAATTTGCCCAGACCAACCTGAACCAGTGTGCCCACCATTCGGCGTACCTGCTTCCAAAGGAAGTGTGACCCCACGATGTGTATGAGGATTGAATCGTCAACCTCAAATATTTTTAGGTGGTCAATTTTTACAAGGGTCGATTCTCCTTCCTTTTCGGGTGCACCAAACGATTTGTAGTCCTTCATCCCGGTAAAGTGATGGGTTACGGCTGCCATTGCCTCAACGTTAAGCGGTTCCTTAACCCACCAGCAGTAGTCCTTGCCAAAGGCTGTTCGCCTGCGCGATATGTGGTACACGTAGCTGCGGTGCTTGGCATCGTAGCGTGCGTGGAAGCGAGGTGAAACCTTTGCCATATCAAGGATATTGATTGATGCAGGAAGAACCTCATTCATCCTTTCCATGGCAACGTAGGGTGGCATTGCCGAGTCGATATCGAGGTGGGCAACCTGCCCCAGCGCGTGCACGCCGGCATCGGTACGTCCTGCTCCGTAAAGCTCATAGCTGCTTACCTTGTAAACCTCCTTGATGGCATCCATTAGCTTGCCCATTACTGTGGCGGCTTCGCGCTGGAATTGCCACCCGCGGTACCTTGAACCGTCGTACTCTATGGTTAACTTAAATCGAGGCATTTGCGTTTTTTCTTTGAAATTTTTACAAAGTTACGCTTAAAATGAGCTATAAAAAAAAGTGGGTAAGCTACTTATATCGCACCGCTACAACCGCTTACCCTTGCTACCTTCCGGTCCTGGGGGGGTTCAGCAGGAGCTGGTCGTATAAGACTTACCCGCTGCAAAGATAGCTAAACTTTACAATACCTGTTGAACCTACTAGCTTTTTTTAGCAAAATTCATATATTTGCAATGAAACTAAACCTAATACAAAAATGGAAAAACAAGGAAACCCTATGCTTAAGCATTCAATGAATTACGGTTTAATAATGGGTGTTGCACTCATAATTCTAAGCCTGATTACTTACTTGGCAGGTATTGTAAAACCGCCTTTTTGGGTAAGCATTATAAACTATGCCATAATAATTGGTATTATCGTATGGGGTACTAAAAAGTATCGCGATGAGGTGTTAGAGGGTGCAATTACCTATGGTAATGCCTTGGGCTTTGGTGTTTTGATTACACTTTTTGCGGGAGTGATTGTGGCTGTATTTACTTATATTCAAATTACCCTTATTGACCCCGACTTTGTAAGTAAGATGTTAGCCATTGCTGAGGAGGAACTTGTAAAGAGGGGTATGCCCGATGAGCAAATTGAAATGGCCGTAGAGATGCAGAAAAAGTTTATGACTCCACTAATTATGACTATTTCATCGTTACTCGGAATGGTTGTGATGGGATTCATATTCTCACTGATCACTTCTATCTTTCTGAAGAAGGAAAAATCGCCTTTTGCTGGTGGCGGTGAAGTTATTGAATAGTAACCAAACATCAATATGGATATTTCTGTCGTAGTTCCTCTGTACAACGAGGAGGAGTCGCTCCCCGAGTTAATGGAATGGATTGCCCAGGTTATGACCCAGAACCATTTTACCTACGAGGTAATTATGGTTGACGATGGTAGTAACGATAACAGCTGGGCGGTAATTGAGAGCCTGAGGCTCAAGTTTCCATCCCTGAGGGGAATTAAGTTTCTGAGGAACTACGGTAAATCGGCTGCCCTGCAGGTTGGCTTTACAGCCGCTCAAGGCGATGTGGTGTTTACCATGGACGCCGACCTGCAGGATAGCCCCGATGAAATTCCTGAGCTTTACAGGATGGTCAAGGAACAAGGCTACGACCTTGTTTCGGGTTGGAAGAAGAAGCGGTTCGATCCGTTGCTTACCAAGCGGATCCCCAGTAAACTTTACAATGCCACCGTGCGTATGGTAAGTGGTATAAAGCTGCACGATATGAACTGTGGCCTTAAGGCCTACCGCCGCAATGTGGTTAAGAGCATTGAGGTTTATGGCGAAATGCATAGGTATATTCCTGTAATTGCCCGTCAGGCCGGATTTAAGCGAATTGGCGAAAAGGTTGTTCAGCACAGGGAGCGCAAGTACGGCACCACAAAATTTGGGTGGACAAGGTTTATCAATGGATTTCTTGACCTCCTATCGGTGATGTTTGTATCGCGCTTTGGTAAAAAGCCTATGCACTTCTTTGGAACCCTTGGAACCCTTATGTTTATTACCGGTGGTGCTATTGCCGTATGGTTGGTAGGTAGTAAGCTTTGGGCACAGTTTCATCATTTAAAGTACAGGCCTGTTACCGATCAACCACTATTTTACATAGCTCTTGTGGTTGCCATAATTGGTGTCCAACTCTTTACGGCAGGTTTTATTGGTGAACTGGTGTCGCGCAGCTCTGCCGACAGAAACCATTACCTTATTGAGAAGGAGATAGGATAATCATTACTTTTAAAAAGTTGTTCAATAACATACTTCAAAATAGCACTCCCGTAGTGCTATTTTATTTTATTTGTAAGTTGATAAATCAAGAATGAGATGAAAGCATTGCTATCGCATCGTTCAATTCGAAAGTACAAGAGCGACCCTATTGACGATTCGCTACTTCAGGAAATCCTTACCGCAGGAACTCGTGCATCTACCACTGGTAATATGCAGGTGTACAGCATAATTGTTACACGCGATGAGGAGGTGAAGCGTAAGCTTTTACCATTGCATTTTAACCAGCAGATGGTAGTGCAGGCACCAGTGGTGCTCACCTTTTGTGCCGATTTTAACCGCTTTAACAAGTGGTGCTTACAGCGTAAGGCCAACCCGGGGTACGATAACTTTTTTTCGTTCTTTACCGCTGCAATTGATGCCCTTTTAGTAGCCCAAAACGTATGTATTGCCGCCGAGGAGAAGGGTCTTGGAATATGTTACCTTGGAACTACAACCTATACTGCCGATAAGATTATTGAGGTGCTGAAATTACCTAAAGGTGTTGTGCCTGTAACAACAGTGGTAATGGGTTATCCCGATGAGCACCCCGACTTAACCGATAGGTTGCCGCTTGCAGGTGTTGTGCACTACGATGTTTATCAGGATTACTCTGAGGGTGATATCGATCAAATTTACCAGCATAAGGAGTCGTTACCGCTAACCAAGCGTTTGCTGGAGGAGAACCAAAAGGAAACACTAGCTCAAATTTTTACCGATAAGCGTTACACCCTGAAGGACAATGTGGTATTCTCAAAGAATTTACTAAGGGTTTTGGAAATGCAGGGGTTTATGAATAACGATAGAACAGAGTAGAAAGTTAAAGGATAGAAGACAAAAGGGCCGCAAGCTTTTGCGACCCTTTTTTTTATGGTGATTTTTTAGGATTAGTTTGTTGGTCCGCTATCAACCTTTGATTCAATTACACTCTGGATTGATGTTGATACGTTCGATAGAAAATTATAGCCGGTTTGGCTTTCAATGTAATCAACCGTGGTTCGGTAGTAGCCCCAGGGTTGGCTGTTAACGGTTTGGGTATTGGGCATCCAAACCGCTATTACTCGTGTTGAGGTGGTGATTCGCGATATATCATTTGAGCCAACAGGTAGGACTACAATTACTTTCCAAACGTATGCAGGAACGGTAATGTTCTTGGTGGATATGGTGGTTTTATACCCTGCTGAACCGGTTCCGCCCTGCCCCCATGGACCAGAAATGATATATAGCTCGTTGCCTGCATCAACTAGAGTTCTGCAGTAATTCTCAAGGTTAGCCCAGGTTATCTGGTTGTTGTTGGGCGCTTGGGGGACCATGTTGGTCATTAGGAAAGTGGCCGAGTTATCGGTAATTGAACCTGTTCTGTCGGCGCTGGGGCACATGTGGCCGCGGTCAAACCCTGAACCGCTGTAGTCGGTTCCACCAACCCAAACCCAGTTTGAGGGTAGTGTGTTGTCGGCCCTAAAGTCGTCCTGCCTTGGGGCAGAGCCAATCCATGCACTACTCAAATGCCACGAAACCCAGTTGCAGGTGAGCTTGCTGTTGTTGTACGATAGCACATACTGGGGTTTAACCATCAGGTAGTTGTTGGGATATGCAGTACTTGCCACAGCCCCCGATGGGTTACCCAACGCCATATTATCGTCGCGGGTAGGTGAGGTTGAGTAATCGTAAACCTTTAAGTCATCAATATTAATCCGATACGACCCTCCGGAAACCTTTCTGATCTCAAACCGAACATTGCCTGAAAGGTTAACCGTAAAGGTTGCCTTGGTAAGCGTGGTTGATGAGGTGGTTACCGTTGAACCCACTTTGCTCCATGTGCTTCCGCTGTTGGTTGACACCCATAATTCCCATGTACTATTTCCATCGCTGCCATACTTGGCATGGTAAACCTCAACAGTTGCTGCACCATTGGCCTTATCGAACTGCATGGTAACCTTACCCGTGTTGACAATTCGTACCGATTTGGTGCCATTTTTCCTATCGCTGGTTGATGTGCCAATTAGGGCATCGTTCAGGTACCAATTACCGGTCGATAGTGTTACTGTTGCTCCGGCATAAGCTGTTTTTGTTCCGGTTTCAAAGTTCTCCAGTAAATATCCTGTTGCCATGTCAAAGGTGTCCTGTGGCATGGCGGTTTCCAAATTCAATGTTTTGTCCTTTGGATTAACGGGAATATCCTTTTCACATGCTGAAAATCCTAATACAATGGCTAGTAGAAACGTTGCCGTCATAAACTTTAAGATTTGGACTTTTTGTTTCATGGCTTTCGGTTTTTTGGGGTTGGTGCAATAAATGTAAGGCAGATATGTTAATGATTGGCAAGGTGCGTGTTACCATTTTATTAACATTTTATCACCAGGCGCATTTGGCTGTCAAAGCCCCGATGAAATCCGTATTTGGCACATGGTTTGTTTTATTGAAAGAAATTGGTGCCATGAGATTTATTGTACTTGCGTTTTTGGTATTGGTTGGATGCACAAGGCAGAGCGATACCGAGAGGTTGTCCCGCTCAATTGATAGCTTATCGAGCGAAATAGCCAAATTGCGGAATGAATTGAACTATAGGGATTCGCTAGGGAAAAAGAAGGTTTTCCCGCCTAACGATACAATTACTAAAGCGATTGTCAGGGTTAAGCCCGCCCCTCCAAAAATAATCAAAAAGGATACTTTACGGGTTAAGCAAAAGGAAAAACCTCAAATTGACGACACATTGTTATACCACTTTGCAGGAGGAGGCATTTCTGTTAAGGTGTATCCTTGGGTGGATAGTAAGCAGCTAATTGAGGTTTACAGCCTGAAGGGTGGTGTGGTTATAACGCTTGAAAACATCAACCTGAGTTACAATGTGTCAAACACTCTTCATTTCCGTTCCGATGGATCGTTGGAGAGGGTAAATGAGCATTTCAATCCGGGTGCCAGCATGTACTGGTACGATACCGTGATCCACTTTGAACCCGATAATGAGCCTGCCTGGAAAATAACCTACCAATACCCACAGAGGACTGTTGAAGACTCCATGGGCGAAAAGTACTTATGGGATCGAAACCTGAAGCGTTGGGTGAAACAGGAGATTGTGATTGAAACAATTCAACCATCAACTCCTTAAAAAAATCCCCGTTGGCATAAGCCAAACGGGGAGTCCCAAACATATCGATTTTTACTGGTTTCTACTTGAATGCCTTTTCGGGTAAGCCATCGCCTTCAAGGCTTAAGCGTTTGAAGTACTCGGGTACCTGACGACCCATTAACTCATCAACGTACATCTTGGCCAATCCCATACCCAGCATAAAGCCCTGTCCTCGTAAGCCAGTGAACAGACCGTGCTTGGTGTCGATAAACATGCGGGGTTCCACATAGTAACCTGCCCAAACGGCTTGGAAGCCAACGGAACTAAGTTGCGGTATCCAATTTGAGAATATCTCCGAGGCAATCTCAAGGAAGTCCTGCGAGTTAATCTTGAGGTTTTTATCGGCTTCGCGTGGGTCAACTGCCGGAGAAGCACAGCCAATTATTTGTCCTGTTTCAGCAAGTTGCTGCCCGTAAACGGCCACAAAGCCTTTGTAGTTCCTCCTATCGATAAGCATTCCAAGCGGATTACCGTTTATGCCCAGCCATGGCAAACGACGGGTAATGAAAGCCTGATGCTTAACCGGGTAAATGCCTGTGAATATTCCCAGCTGACGGCTAAACTTTTCGCCCTCGGGGCCAAGGGCATTCACAAAGTTATCGGCATGATACTCTATGTACTCTTTATTGTGATCCCGCACTAGGGCGACAAATCCGTTTCCGTTGCGGTGAACGCTAAGCAGTTCGGTATCCTCCTTAACCGTACCACCATGCTCAATGCCTATTTTACGGAGTAGATCGACAACCTTACCCGGTGTGGCTTGCCAACACCCACGGGTTATGAGTGCTGCTTTGTAGGTGCTTAGTTTATCGTTCATGAAGGGTGATATTTCCTTGCGGAAATCGGAAGGCTGAACCATGTATGCATCGCTCCAAGCCATTGATGCCTCCAGTGCCTTTAGCATGTTATCGTCGTGAGCAAAAGTTACATAGTTGATGGGGCGATAGTCGATATCCGAAACCTTATGGAGTTCCTTGAAAATTTCGTGGTTTTGACGGGCAATGTCGGCAATCTCTGGTAGCGAGAAGGCCGTGCGACCACCGGCAATATTGCGCCAGCTTGCCCCACGACCGTAATTTAGCATAACGGGCCGTAGTCCGGCTTCGGACATGTAACGGAACAGCGCGCTACCGCCAATTCCACCGCCAGCTATGAGCGCCGATACCTTTTCGATCCTTGCTTTTTTGCCGTTGATTCCTGTAATATAAGTTTCAGGAACATCTTTTGGGTAAAGTTCGCCCATGGCTACCTGGTTGCTAAGTGGACCACGGGGAGTGGCATCGCCAACTATTTGAATGCCCATTGGGGCAAGGGTAGTTTTCAGACGCTTAATACAGCGTTTACCGCGGCATGCCCCCATGCCCAGTCGTGTGGTGTGCTTAATTTCATCGGCCGAAATAAACTTGCGGTCGCCTATAGTTTCAAGTATC
This sequence comes from Tenuifilum sp., assembly GCF_037481895.1. Classification (NCBI taxonomy): domain Bacteria; kingdom Pseudomonadati; phylum Bacteroidota; class Bacteroidia; order Bacteroidales; family Tenuifilaceae; genus Tenuifilum; species Tenuifilum sp. Next base: position 6,911 of record NZ_JBBFKU010000045.1, on the reverse strand, counting down.
TCATCGAGACTTACATCGTCGCAGTGGCACACATAAATTTTTTCTTGTGGTTTATACTCGTATGGTTTTATTTGGATAGGCTCAGGGTAGTTCGATTTTACAATAAAACCGCGAGCTGCAAGCATATCATCGCCATGCAGGTTCAATGATTTAACCCTTGCCACATTGGTTTTATTGGGTTTTCGGAGAATTTTCTCAATAACCCCATCGCCAAGGATATTACCGTTATTATCAACGAGGTAAACCTCAGCGCCCTCCTGGGCTTCATACTCAATAGGGAGGAAAAGCCAATCCTTGGCGTAGCTGTATCCGAAAATGGCTAAGCCCGGACATTGGTAAACGCAGTCCATACAACCCACGCATTTTTCAAAGTCGATATGGGGTACTGTGCTGGTTGAGTTCTTGGTTATTGCTCCATGCGGACATGCAAAGGTACAGGGGTTGCAGGCAAAGCCATAAAGGCAATCGATTTGAACAAAGGGTTTGCGGTTGCGTCGTTCTTCCGAGGGGCGGAAGGGCTCTTCAATTATCCGTACCGGATGCTGCTGGCTATCGATGTACTCCTTGCTGATGTTAAGGTATGTGTCGTAGCTGCAACGTATGCCAGCATCCTGCAAGATTTCGTAAGCCACTTGCTTTCCTCTTAATACAGCACTGGTTCCTTCGCCAATGCGAATGGCATCGCCGGCTCCGTAGCAATTACGCCCGAACACTTCGTTCCCTTTAATAAGGAGTTGATCGTCCGGAACTAAGCCGGTGCATATATTTATGGCATCGATACCCTCAATAATTTGCTCAGTACCCGGAATGGGTTTAAAGTCCTTGGCATCGGCAATAACGGCCCCAATAATTCCAGTATGGTTCTCGTTGGGAATCGCCTTAACTAATATTTTGCCTAACATAATAGGAATTCCCAATCGTCTAACCCTATTTGCCTGAACAGGGAACCCACCCTCGCGGGGCATAGCTTCAATAATGGCTTTTACGCGGGCACCTGCCTGCATTAGCTGGTAGCTGGTGAGGTAGCCAATGTTACCGGCTCCAACAGTGAGCACGTTCTTGCCCAGTAGCGTAAATTCCTGGTTCATCATTTTCTGCACCACTGCAGCGGTGTAAACACCTGGCAGGTCATCGTTCTCAAAGGTTGGCATAAACGGAACGGCTCCCGTAGCAATTACCAGGTAATCGGATTCAACGTAGTAAATCTCCTCGGTTTTAATGTTTTTAATGGCAATACGTTTGTTTTCAAGTATATCCCAAACGGTACTGTTCAGGAAAATACCTTCGTGGTTTGCGCCTGCAAGTGTACTTGCAATTTCAAACCCTCGCATGCCGCCAAACTTCTTTTCCCGTTCAAAGAAGAAGAACTGGTGGGTTTGCATGTTGAACTGACCACCAATGGTTGAGTTGTTGTCAATTACTATGTTCTCAACACCATGTTCAAGGAGTATTTCACGGGCTGCAAGACCTGCCGGGCCTGCACCAATAATTGTAACAGTGGTTTTGTAAACCTTTGTACTTTCCTGTTTGTTTGCTGGTTTTACATCGGGGGTATACTCGTGAGGAATTTCCTTAACTTCCTTTACCCCATCGACCGGTGTAATACATATACGCTTAATTTGTCCATCGACAAGCATCTCACAAGCGCCGCACTTGCCAATTCCGCATTCGAGGCTTCGTTCACGGTTTTCGATACTATGGCTGTGAACCGGAAAACCAGCCTGGTGTAGCGCTGCGGCAATGGTGAATCCTTTTTCCCCTTTAACCTCATTACCATTAAACATGAATGTAACGGTTTCGCGCTGAGGTACCTCAAGGATTGGGTGTTTATCTATTTTATGCATGGCTTAAAATGCTTTTATTGTTACTTGGATTGTTTTGGAAATTTTTGCGAAAGTATTTTCCAAGCGTGTGTAATACAATGACTAATGTCAGGGAATAAAAAATAGCAACCTAATGATTGCTATTTTTTTGATATCAAAATTTGAAGATTATTCTTAGGCGTTTATTTAATGGGAAATATTGATTTTGATTGTTTTACTACCCATCCGGTTGGAAATTCTAAGCAGGTATATGCCATTGGGCAAGTTTGAAGAGTTTATCGCCCTTTCCCAAAGTATTTCCGATTCGGTTTTCATGTGCCATATGGTTTGCCCCAGGGATGCAATCAATTCAATGTTGTAGGACATTGGCTCAGGGGATTCAATTTTCAGGGTAAACCAGCTATTGGCAGGATTTGGAAAAACTGAAATTTTAGCATCGATGGTATTGGTAGTAACACCAACAGGCCACCAGATAATAATGGTATCGCTTGCCGTACATCCGTGGGAGTCAGTCACCTTTAACCAGTATTTCCCCCATGAACCGGCCGTAATTGTAATGGTTGGGCTGGTTGCACCAGTACTCCATGAGTAGGTTACACCCCCAACGCCTGAGGTTAGCTCATAGGGCAACGACACCTTAAGAGTGTCCTTCCCATCACCAAGGTTAAGGGTTGGTAGGTCGTAAACATCTACATTGTATGTAGTTTGTGTTCCGTTAATGCTGTTTAGCCTTGAAATAAAAGTAAATGTATTTTGCCCTTTGTTAAGGCTTACCTTTTGGGTGAAATTATGCTGCTTTGTATCGTTGGGTTTAAATGGAGTATCAAAGGTGATATTTTCGGATACATTTTGGCCCGCTACATTCATTGATAAGGCAATGGATTCATTTGTGTTTATGGTTTTTCCGCCTTTATTTGTGAGTGTTACGCTTACGTTGTCGGGCTGCTCATCGTAGCAGTGCGATGTGGGTTGATTCAAGGCGGTAACCTGAACATCAAATATCTCATTGTAAATGATATAAACCTCATCGTAGCCTTGGCAGCCATTGTTATCGGTAACAGTCACTCCAAATGTGCCTGTTCTGTCAACGTAATAGGTGCGATTGGTTGAACCATCGTGCCATAGGTACGAGGGGAATACACCCGGGTCAAGGGTTATAGGTGTGGTAATGGTTCTGTCAGCCCCTAAGTTGACAACAGGTGTAGGATTAACCGTAATGGGTTTTGTTGCGCTATTTGTGCAGCCATTTGGGTCGGTGTAGGTGTAAGTAATTTGATGGACTCCGGCACCCGCCTCGGTTGGCTTAAAGATATTGCCTGTAACAGCAGTTCCGCTCCATGTTCCATTGGCAGGTGAACCTCCGATAAGGGTAACCTCTGGCTGATTGGCACACACGGGGGCAAAGTTATTGAGGGTTACATCGGGTAAAGCAGAGAAACTAACCGTTTTTGAATCGGTAGCAGTACAGCCATTAGCATCGGTAACGGTGACTGAGTAATTCCCAGAGCTGGTAACAATTATGCTTTGCGTGTTTTGTCCGGTACTCCACAAGTAGCTAGCTCCGGGGTACGTTCCGGCATCAATGGTAACGGTTGAACCCTGGCAGGCAGTTTCGTCGGGGCCAAGGTTTACAAGCAGGTCTGGGTAGGCTGTTATTTCCTGATAGATTGTGTCGTTGCTTGAAACCATATCGGATGCAAGCTTTACCCAAACCCAAACTGAATGAGTTTTGCGAACGCTAAAATCCATGGTGTTGGTTAGGGTAATTTCTCGGGTTGATGCTGGAACTAAGTCCTGGTTCAGCGTTACGGTTTCGGTTTTAACGGTTTCGTTCTGTTTAAATCCAACCACTAGCTGCGTGCCTGAACGTATTGTTGTGTTTCCACAGTTCTGTGTGGATACCCGAACAGTTTCGGCATTGCTCATATTGCATCCGGATTGGGGCAATAGCAATGAGTTGATTTTAATATCCTCCAGATGGAATGTGATATTAATCTCATCGTAAGCGGTGCACCCGTAGTAGTCGGAAACGGTTACGCCATAGGTACCTGTTTGGTTTACAACGATTATTGAGTCGGTTGAGCCGGTTGTCCAGAGGTACTGATCGAAACCGTTTCCAGCCTTAATGGTATCGGTAAAGGCGTAAACATCTCTATCCGGACCTAAATTAATTGTAGGATATCCGGTTGAGGTTACGTAAAGAGTAGCACTATTGTTGGCATACGATATTTCCTCGGTTCCATCCTCTGGCATAATTTCAATCCTTATTTCTGCATGGTGAGTGATATTAGCTTTTGCCACCAATGTAATATCCCTAACATTTTGGTAGGATAAATCAGCTTGTAGGGTAACAGTTTCAGTAATCGCAAGGTTTCCGTTCAACCAAACCTTAACATTATATCGGGTTCCTGCGCTAATAACAGGTCCCAGATTTTGGATTCGGAATTTAATATCGTAGCTACCGTTTAGTTCACAGCTATTCTTAGGCGATAGGATTTGCAGCAGCGCAATATCGTTGCTAACTACCCAAAGGGTATCCGAGGCTTTACATCCGAATGAATTTTGAGCTACAACGAAGTATTTTGGGAATGAAGGGAATCCGTAAATGGTGTAGTTGGGTTCTGTTGAGTTGTCGTTCCACAGGTAATTATCGCAATCGGCTGAGTATGTAGGTGTAATTGTGTAAACTGAGGTTGGCGTAAAGTATTGGCGCAAAGTATCGGGGCTTATTTCAACACTTGGTGCAGGTACTAGTTTTACTGCAATCGATTTAGAATCGTTGTTGGGGTTAAGGTCGCCACTTACAGCTGTTGAAACCGTTATGGTATGTTCGCCGGCAGGCAGAATGGTGAATTCGCTCATCTCAATTGTTGTTCTATCGCCGGGTGTTAGCTCTGAGGTCAAGGTGAAGCTTTGCTGTTGCTGTCCCAGCTCGGTGGTAACCACTGTGTTTATGGTGGTTCCGGCAGGGTAAACATCCTGGCCGTAATTTTGAATAACCGCCTTCACCTTAAACCCATCGGGTGAGAAACATGTTGTATCGCTGGGGTGCTCTATGCTGTATACCCCTAAGTCGCGGGTGTTAATAAACACTGAGTCGCTAGCCATTCCGCAATCTTGAGTGCTGTTCACTAAAACACGGTAAGTTGCTGAGCGTGTATTGTAGGTTAGGCCATGTAGGGGCAACTGGTAGGTTGTGTTACTTAGTGTTTCCCACGAGGTTGAGCCTACAAATTTACGTTGCCAGGTATAGGTTGAATAGCCAGCTGTAGCAGTTAGGATAACGGTATCGACACTCGATGTGGTAAGAGTGTCGGCTGGGTTGAGTGTAAGGTCAGGCAACCCAAAGGTTGATACGCTAAGTTTAGTTGTATCGTTTGTTTTGTTGATATCGTCCTGAAATTTTGTGTAAGCTGCAAGGGTGTAGTTCCCCTTGTTGCTTATATCTATAGTTCCGGTAAAGGTGAAATTATAAGTATCGTTGGTTGTCCATCCATTCGATGGGGTAAACGTTTCAGAAAGAACCTCTTGTTTATTAACGCTAAAGCCTACTGTAACGCTTTGGCTACCATTGAATGGTCTATTCCCATTGTGCTTAATTGTAACACTTGGGTTAATTGGTAAGGGGTGGAAACAGTCGTCACCAATATTATTGATGCTTATAACGCTTAAATCCTTATCGGACTGTATAATTTCAATGGTATCGCGTGCAGTACATCCACGCGAATTCTGCACTTCAACCGCGTATAGTCCAAACTGTACCTCACCAACGCTATAGGTTTGGGTTGATTTACCGGTTGACCAAACCGGAGAACTTGCGGGTATCTTTGTTTTCCACTGGTAGGTGCTAAAACCATTACCAGCATCTAACACCACTGTATCAACTTGAAGTGTTCCAATATCGGGACCTAGTGTATACCCGGGCATACCGTAAACCTCTAGGGTGGTTTTAAGAGTGTCGTTACTGCGGTTGAGTTCGTTCTGGAACTTATTAAATGCCTGCAGCTCATAGATTTTGGCAGTACCAAAGCTGAAGTTAAATGAGGATGTGAAGTTTGATGATTGATTCTGGTTCAGAACCGAGGAAATGGTTATGGTATCGGCTAGTTCCTGTCCATCGATATCTACAACGTAAGGGATTTTAAGGTTTTCCGGTAGAGGCTTGTAGCCAAAGTTTTTGAGCGTAATGGTAAGGTTACTCTGACCTATTTCACAGGCATCGGTTGGGGAGTGAAGCGCGGTAAAACCAATATCGTATGGCAACTCATAAATTTCTACCATGTCAATGGCAACTCCCTCGTAGTTATTGGCCTCGTTCGATTTGAAAACAAATCGGAACTTTATGTTGCCAGTAGCGATTGCATCGGAAGGAAGCAGTGTTGCTGCTTTTGCATAGTCTGAGGTATTTTTGCTCCATCCTGCTGAATTTAAGGCAGTAACTGCAGGGGTATCGTACCAGTTTAGGCTGTAGCCCGGATGGGCATTGAGTAGGGTCCAGTTACGTCCACCGTCGGTGCTGTACTCCAGGTTTAGTCCATCAACACCCTCCTCAATTTGCATTTTGTAGTAAAAACTGAAAACGGGGTAGTTCAGGGAACTGATGCTAAAGCAAGGGCTTTCAAGGTACGATGTTTCATTGTTGTTATGGGTGTATTTCAGGTTTGTTACCCATGCTTTTTGACCATTGGCTGCACCATTGAGCACGTTGCCCTGTGGAATTCCCCAAGTAATACTTTTGTTTATGCCATGTCCGTTCCAGTACGCTGTAGAATTCTCGAATGAGGTGGAGTAAGGTGTGTTTACCTGTGGGTAAACGTAAAAGTTTTGTGTAAGGGCGTCATTGCTATTGTCCTCATCGTTTGGGTGAAAAGTTTTTATAACAATGTTTTTAGCGCCGGGTGTGCTAAAATCGGCTTTCTGCGAAAATGTAAGAGTTGCTTCCCCATCAACCGGTAGGGTGGGATTAAATGTTTCGCGTGTAAAGGTCGATCCGCCGTCGAGTGAGTAACCAACCTCAAATGGTGTGGAAATGTTAGCACCACCATAATTACGAACTTTAACCTTAATCTCTTCATGGTTTGTTAACCC
>NZ_JBBFKU010000044.1:0-23308 GCF_037481895.1 Tenuifilum sp. | reverse complement strand
GGGATTCAGCATGACAGCGTGATGTTTCGCTTGCGCTCAACATGACAAATAACCATACCTAAACGACATTGACTTAAGATATCTGCTCATCTATTTGTTTAACAAAATTTTATGGTATTCATGCAGCATTATCGTTTTTTCCTCTGTCTTTAGGGTAAATCAATTTAAAAATTTACTGCCATGAGATTCGGAATTTTAGCTGCGCTGCTTATTGCAGCAACCGTAACCAGCACAAATACAAGTGCTCAGGAAACCCGAAACTTTGATGCTAAGGGATTTGACGGAATAAGAAACAGCACATCGGCTGAGGTGCAAATTTCACAATCGCCAAACTATGGTATTGAGGTAACCGCAAAGAAAGAGGTTTTCAATGAGTTGGAGATAGTTGTAAAGGAGAATGTTTTGCATATCAAAAGCAAGGATAACCTAAGATTTACCAGTAACTGGGGTAAAGTACTGGTCAAGGTTTCATGCCCGGATATTAAACTTTTGGCTCAGAATGGCTCGGGCAATATGATTGCACTAACGCCCATAAAAGTTGCCGACGAATTTACAGCTTCAATAAATGGGAGTGGCGATATATTGCTAAAAGAGATACAGGCCAACTCGGTACAGGTAAGCATAAACGGTTCAGGTAACATAAAAACCTCATCGCAAGGGAAAACCAATACGCTAAAGGCCACCTCTAACGGGTCAGGGAATATCGATCTGGAAACACTAACCTCGGAGATTGCTCAGCTAAAGCTGAACGGTTCTGGCGATGCAACCGTAAGGTGCAACAAGGAATTTAAAGGATCAATAAACGGGAGCGGAAGCATCACGCTTTACGGTAATCCCCTTATTGATGCCAAGGTTAACGGTTCAGGGCGATTAGTCCGTAAGTAAAGATTGGAAAAACGGAGCACGAAAAATTAACGGCTGAGGATATTCCTCGGCCGTTCGTATTTTAATAAATTTGGGAGAAGAGAGGTTTCCAATTTGATGAATTGGCATAGGTTTGGGATGCATAAACTAAATTACCCCTCCCGGAATATGCAAAACTTGCATATAAATTTGTAGTTTTGATTTTTATTCTAAGCTTTAGCATCATGCTCAGGGTGGCAGTTGATTTTGATGGTACAATTGTGGAGAATGAGTATCCCCAGTTGGGAAAGCCCATGCTATTTGCCTTTGAAACCCTTAAGGAACTTCAAAAAAGAGGCTTTGTCCTTATCCTTTGGACTGTGCGAACCGGTAAACTGCTCGATGAGGCTGTGGAGTTCTGCCGCCAGAATGGGGTTGAATTCTACGCAGTTAATCGCAACCACCCTGAAGAGTTTCCTGACCCGGAGACTCCCCGTAAGCTCGATGTTGATGTTTTTATTGACGATCGCAACCTGGGTGGATTTCCCGGTTGGGATAAGGTGTTCAGCATGCTTTGCCCCAACGAGCCCTATGAGGTTTCGCAGAAAAAGGTTTTAAAACAGTATAAGACGAAAAGTTTTGTACGACGTATCTTTGGTATTTAACATCAATTTTATGCTACAAAGAATTTCAATTTTGCTATTAGTTCTAGCCGTTGCATGCACAAATGGCCGAAAGGATCAACTGCCCGATACCACTAATATGCCAGCAGAGAATCCTTTGCATCTTATCCGGTTCGACAAGCCCACAAGTGGTTCATTATTCACAGCTGGCGAAAGCATTGATATTACTATTAAACTAACCGATACCATTCAGCCCGATTCCATTGTGCTTTACCGTAACAGCGAACGAATTCAAAAAGTTAGCAATTTATCGTTCATCTTACAAACGCAAGCTGGTAAACCCGGCACAATTCAGCTGAATGCTACAGCATGGAAAGATGGGCGCAGGCAAACGGCATCAATTTCCGTAAAGCTCAAATCGAATACAAAACCTGCCAGCTACAGTTACCGAATAGTAAAAGCTTATCCGCACGACCCCGAAGCCTATACCCAGGGCTTATTCTACCATAACGGCTACCTGTACGAGGGTACTGGTCAGCAAGGCGCATCGAGTTTAAGAAAGGTTGAGCTGGAAACTGGCAAAATATTACAGAGCGTAAACCTAAGCAGGGAATACTTTGGCGAAGGCATTGCCATTCTAGGTGATAAAATTTACCAGCTTACCTGGACAAACGGTACAGGCTTTGTTTACGATGCTGCCACTTTTAAACCCTTAAACACTTTCAGCTATACCACGCAGGGCTGGGGGCTAACCACCAATGGAAACGAACTTATAATGAGCGATGGCTCAAATACTATCTACTTTAGAGAGCCAAGCGGTTTTAGTGAGCTCAGGAGAATTGAAGTATTTGACAACAATGGGCCCGTTAAAATGCTTAACGAGTTAGAGTACATTGATGGTAAAATTTACGCTAATGTTTACCTGACCGATAGGATAGTAATAATAAATCCCGAAACCGGAGTGGTAGAAGGAAATATCGATATGCAGGGACTTTTAGCTACTGCCCAACGAACCGGCAAGGAAGATGTATTAAACGGAATAGCATACGACCCCAATGGAAAGCGAATTTTTGTTACCGGAAAGCTATGGGGCAAACTATTTCAGGTTGAATTCATAAAGAAAAAGTAGATGACAACCCGTACTGAAACCGATTACCTTGGAAGTTTACAAATCCCTGCCGATGCACTTTACGGAATACACTCGGTAAGGGCAAAAGATAATTTTCCTGATACCACGCAATTCCATATTGAGTGGTACCAGGCTATGGGACTGGTAAAACAGGCATGTTACCTTACCTATGCTGAAATGGTTAAGGCACTCCAGGAAGAAAACCTATTCCGCGATAGTAAAGGTTTTATTCCGCCCAACGTAGTAAATGCACTAATTGCAGTTGCAGGCGAAGTGCATGAGGGCAAGTACTTCGACAGTTTCATTGTCCCGGCCATACAGGGAGGTGCTGGTACAAGTATTAACATGAATGTTAACGAGATAATTGCTAACGCAACACTCATCAGGCTTGGCCATAATCCCGGCAACTACACGGTTATCGATCCCATTGAGCAGGCCAATGTTTACCAAAGCACAAACGATACGGTACCAACAGCACTTAGGGTTGCCGTGGTAAGGTTGTTATCCCTGCTCGAGGAGCTAATCAATAACACCCGCCAGGCAGTTGAAACCATTGAGAAAAGCCACCGAAACTCATTGCGCATAGGTTACACGCAGCTACAAGCAGCGGTACCATCGTCGTACGGACAGCTGTTCAGCACTTACAGCGAAGCGCTATCGCGCGATTGGTGGAGGGTTTCAAAATGCTTTGAACGTATAAAGGTTGTTAACCTTGGCGGAGGAGCCATTGGTACTGCAGTGGGAACACCCCGTTACTTTGTAATGGAGGTGGTTAAGCACCTGCAGCAGCTAACCGGATTCCCGTTTACCCGCAGCGAAAACCTAAACGATGCCACAGCAAACCTCGATTCATTTGTTGAGGTGCATGCCATTCTCAAAGCCCATGCAGTGAATATTGAGAAAATGGCATCGGATATACGCCTGCTGGCGTCGGATATTGCGGGCAATGCAATTAGCATTCCCAAACGACAGGTGGGCAGCTCAATTATGCCTGGCAAGGTAAACCCCGTAATCCCTGAATTTGTAGTGAGCATTGCCCATCGGGTTTACACCAACGATATGCTCATCTCAAACCTTGCCGGACAGGGTGCGCTTGACCTAAATGCCTACCTGCCAACCATTGGACACGCCATGATTGATTCCATAAAGCTACTGATTGCTGCCAACCAAGCCCTAGCAAGCCATTTACTCAATGGCATTGAAATTGATTCCGAGAAATCGGCTCAGCTACTGATGTTTAATCCATCCATAACCACAGCCCTGCTTCCTATTATTGGATTTAACCGGGCTGCAATGCTTGCGCAGGAAATGCGTCTGAAAAAAATTGATATTTTCAGCGCCAACCAAAACCTGAAGCTAATTCCGGAAGAAAAGCTGGTTGAATTGGTAAAACCAAACAACCTGCTTAAGCTGGGATTCTCGTTTCGCGAGGTGATTGATTAATTCCTTTTTACGTTTCATTAATCCATTTATAATCTTAATTTTAACCTTCTAAATCAAGCAAATATGCCACAAAGGCATGCTATGGGCACAATCCATTGAATGAATTAGATGAATTCAATAGCAATTGACCAATCTATTTCTCCTTAATGCCTATTTAAGTTAACCAGTCTTTGTGTTTCAAAAAAAGAAATTTTAGTATAAGAGTTATGCCAAGTTTGAAGAAATCCAGAATAGTTGTTCTAAAAAGTGAAATTATTTTGCTCAACTACAAAGCATATTAGCATAGAAGCGTCCTGCTCAATTTTGATTTATCCCCAAAAATCGAATTGATATGGGTCTATAGTCAAATTATATTAAATACTGTATTCGGGCTAGGTGAGTTAGAAAATTTTGCAAACTTTTTGACATTGTTTGACAAATAATTATATTTGTACAGATTTTATTAAACAAATTGAAAAGGGTTTAAAGTTTTTAAATATCAAGATAATTATATACTTACATAAATTTTGCATCATGAAAAAAAAGTATTTTTTGGCAGGCTTTGTTGTATCGTTATCATTGTTAACTAAAGCACAAATCTCAGACTTAATAATATCTGAATATGTGCATGGCTCTGGAAACAATAGAGCTATAGAACTATACAACGGAACAGGGAAACTTGTAGATCTTGCAAGTTATAGGCTAGAGAGAGACCTAAACGGAAATGGACAATTCGTATACTATTATAACCTAAGTGGTACACTAGCATCAGGTGAAACCTTTGCTATAGGTAATCCAAATGCATCAGTGGAAATTACAAGTAAAGTAATTATAACCAACCTTACTATAACTGATTTCTCCGGCGATGATCAAATTAGACTATTGAAAAATGGGCAAGAAATTGATAGAATAGGAGTGCCTGGCGGAGTTAATTTCGGCCAAAGTTGTACATATGTTAGAAAGTTTAGCGTATTAACCCCAAGACCAGGTCCACAAGACCCAAGGTTTAATGGAGAATGGCTTAAATATCCCTTAGATTACTATAATGATTTAGGCATTTTTTTCATACCCACCAAAAAATATACTTTTGAATATGACAATTCAGGCAATAGGATTGAACGACTATGTATTTTACTAAGTTCAAAAAAATCTTCAAAAAGTGACAGCACTAATACAGAACAAAAGACAGGAGAAATTGAACCGATAATAGATAATCATGGAGAACTTTCAATACTGATTTACCCCAATCCAACCAAAGGTCAACTAACACTAAGAATTAACGGCGCCCAAGAGAATGATTTTTTTTCTTATACACTTTATAGTATCGGTGGCGGTACATTGCTTTCAGGGAATAGTGTGGGTACAGACGATTTATCTATTGATATGAGTAATTGTATTAATGGCATTTACATTTTAGTGGTTAAAAGCAACAAAATGCAAAAATCTTATAAGGTAATTAAAGAATAACTTAAACATATTAAGACCATGAAAAATAATACTTTATTATTAATATTAACTTTATTCCTATTTTCAAAACAAGGTTTTGCACAAACGATTTCTGTGTATGGTTCAACTGTCGGTGAGGCTAATGTTACGCCATCAGGTGCCGCTTCATACATAATACCAATTCACACTCCCCGAGGTGTAAATGGATTTCAACCCAATATTTCCATAATTTATAACAGCCAATCAGGCAATGGTATTTTAGGGTATGGATGGAACATATCTGGTCTATCATCAATCTCTAGAGTCCCAAGTACAATATATTTCGATGGTATAACGGAAGGAGTAAATCTCAACCGCATGGATAAATTAGCTTTAGATGGGAATAGGCTAATTTGTATTAATGCTGACTCAACAGAGTTTAAAACTGAACTTGAAAATTTTTCAAAAATAATTGGCGGGAAAAGTGATGTTTCCTATTACTGGTTTGAAGTAAAAACAAAGGATGGGAGTACAAACTATTATGGAACAACGGAGGATTCGCGTCTACGGCCATTAGGGAATTGGTCCCAACCACTGGCTTGGTATTTAAGTAAAAGCACTGATCCAAATGGGAATTCCATTAACTATTTTTACACAAACCAAAATGGAGAAATTTATATTGACCGAATTGAGTACGCCAACAATAGCATCCAGTTTATTTATGAGGATAGGCCAGACAAAAACGTGACATATTTTGCTGGAGCTAGCGTTAGCCAAAAAAAGAGACTTAAAGGTATAACCGTAAAAAGCGATGGACAAGTTGCTCGTTCATATTCGTTTACCTATAATCATGACGGGCTTTTCAGCCACTTAGCTTCAATAAGTGAAACAGGTTCCGACGGTGCTTCATTAAATCCAACTCAGTTTATCAGAGAGGGTATTAATGCTAATAGTACAGCATATAGTGCTTTAGTAGAAACCCAGAGTTATAAACAAATTTATAATGCTGACCTTACAGGTGACGGGCGTTCTGATGTTGTAGTTACATATAAAAGTTCAGTGGAGAGTAACTGGACAGATTGGGCTTTTTACGAAGCCAACGCAGATGGGCACTCTTTTACTAAAAAGTATAGTGGAAAACTTCCTTCTGGCTTTAAGGGGTTTTATCTTTCCGATATAGACAACAATGGAACTTACGATATTTTTATGCGAGTGAGCGGGGTTTATAGTTACTGTTGCATACAATGTGATGAATTAAAACCTCAAAACGCTATTGTTAAACCAGATTCCTTACTAACAAAATCGGATGCTATTTTTAAAGAACATTCTGAAAAAACAGTATTGCCTCCTGACGATGATTCAAATGGATGTTGTGCTACATGCTCATACGACAGGCAATATATGAATGCATATTTTTATAGCAATGGGAACCTTGTGCGTAATGAGCAGTATGATATTCATTTTGATTTTATCAAGGGAGATGCAATCATCTATGCAGGTTTAAATTTTGATGGTGATGGCAAATCAGACTTTTTGATATTGGATAAAAGTAAAAATTTTGTTGGAGTAAAGGTCGGCAACACATATTTTAGTGCACAAGTATTCTCTAACAATCCAAACGATGTTAACCTATTAGATTATAATGGCGACGGACGTACTGACATATTAGTAACTAAGGAATACAATTCAACGATTTACACATACAACCCAAGGAGCACTAAATTTGAAGTGCTATATAATAGTGGTTTTCCTACCAGATGGCACAGTGTACATTTAGGGGACTTTAATGGCGATGGAAAAACCGACATTCTTAGCTATACTGCAGGTAAGTGGAATCTTAACTTTTCAACAGGAAAGGAATTCTCATATCCTGCAATAACTAACCTCCCATTCTATAACGCAAATCCAGATGATAATGAGTTAATGTCATTGTTCATTGGTGACTTTAATGGCGATGGACGCGATGATGTTCTTCAAACTCTTGCGTACAATAGAGATGCTACCTCAAATTATTACTACTTCTATATTAGCGATGGCATGGGGGGGTTTAAACTTTTAAGTTCTGGCACTTGGGATTTTGGGGTAAAAATTGCTCAAATCTTAAAAGAAAAAAGTTTTCTTGGCTTTTCATGGGATAGAAAGTGGACATCTTACAACGGTCATGCTTTAGCCGATTTTAACGGTGATGGTAAAATTGATGTTTTACCTTACCATGGTAAACCTAATGCTAGACAAGCAATAATTTTACCTTTTAGTAACGACCGTTCCCGTCAACTTCTTTCAATTGTTGATGGTATAGGCAGACAAACTAATTTTACCTATAAAAGCCTTACTGAAGGTTCATCAATTTACCAAAAAGGCACTGGAGCAACATATCCACTTAATGATATTATTGCACCATTGTATGTTGTTAGCAGTATTTCACAACCCAATGGAATTGGAGGTACTACTACCACCAGTTTCTTATATAAAGGGGCAAAAATTCATTTGCTTGGAAAAGGCTTTTTAGGCTTTACAGAGGTAATTGCAAGCAATTCTTCTACTGGAATTGTTACAACTCAACAGTTCGAAACCAACACCACTTTCTACCTAAATTTATTACTTAAAACATTGGTAATGTCATCGGGAACTAAGTTAAGTGAAATTACTTATACAAACCGATTACAAAGTTTTGGTGGTAAGCGGTTTGCACAATTCATTGATAAAATAGAGGTGTTTAAAAACCCTGAAAATATTACCTTCACCACAACTTACCAATATGATAGTTATGGTAATGCAACTTATGTAAAGGAAAGTTGTCCTATTAGAACTATTGAGACAACAAATAACTATGCACTATATGGAGGATGGGGACCGTATAATCGTTTAACATCTTCAACTGTTAAAACAACATATTCCGGTAAAACTTCATATATAAGAAGTATTTCATTTTCATACGACAGCAAAGGAAACTTAATCCGTGAAATAACAGATAATGGTGTTACTAAAGATTATACTGTGAATCCATTAGGAGTAATAACAGGTATTACAATAAAGGCTAGTGATGAACCAGCATCTTCTACAAGGTTTGATTATGATAGTGGATATCGATTTGTTATTAAAACTACCAATGCATTAGGTCAAGTAAACTCACAGTTGATTGATCCCAGAACAGGAGTGGTCTTGAACGATATTGCAATTAATGGCCTAAAAACTGATTACATCTATGATGGTTTTGGACGTTTAGTCAAAATCAAAACACCTGAGGGGAATACCATAACAATTAACAGAATAGGTAACCCCAGCAATGCCCCTCAGGGTTGTGCTTATGCAATTGAAACAATAAGTGAGGGTAAACCAAAATCAAAGGTCTTTTACGACATTCTTGATAGAGAAATCCGTTCCGAGGTTGAAGGCCCAAGCGGTATCATTGTCACTGAAAAAAATTATAATGCTAAAGGTCAACTTATTTCCGAAACCTCTCCACACTATATAACTGATCCTGCCATTACAACTACTTATAAATATGATGTTTTTGGAAGGGTTACTGCCGTGAGCAGGAATGGCCGAACTACCACTAACAGTTACAGCGGAACTAAGGTAACCACTACTACCCCTGATGGTAAAAAGTACACTAAAGAATTCAACTCATTGGGCAATTTAGTATCTGCTACTGATAATGGAGGAAGTATTTCATACAGTTATCATAGTTCTGGACAGGTACAAACAATTAGTGCAAATGGACTTATAACAAGCATTGAGTACGACAATTTTGGACGTCAACTCTCAATTACTGACCCTAGTGCTGGGAAAGTTGAGTACACCTATTACCCATCCGGTAAACTTAAATCGCAAAAAGATGCCCGGGGTAATACATATACCTATACCTACGATGCACTTGGACGAATTGTTAGCGCCTCTGGCCCCGATGAGAACATTTCCTATTCCTACGAAACCTCTGGTGGGGGAAATGGTTTAATTTCCTCTATATCTAATTCTTTAAACTCTACCAAAAAAATATATAAATACGATAGCTTTGGGCGTATTTCAGAGTTTACAGATAAAATTGGGGATGTGGCTATGGTATCATCCTTTAAATACGATAAATACGGGAATATTACAAAACATACCTTCCCTTCGGGATTTGTTATTAATAAAACTTACGATAGCAAAAGTAACCTTATACAAATAACCAACGACAATGGAGGCATAATTTGGAAGTTTGTGTCAGAAACAGCAACAGGACAACCGCTTGAATATCAGCTTGGGAGCCTGTTAAACGTTAATTACGCTTACGATTCCGATGAGTTTCTAACAGCAATCAGTACCTTTGCTAATCCCATGCCAATGATTAATTCAAAGGCTTTCCCAGGTGATTATCCTCTTCCCCAAGGTTTAGTTTTAAGTTATAGCTACTCATTCGATCCACTAACAGGAAACCTAAATTGGCGTAAAGATAACATTTTAAACCTTCAGGAGGTTTTCACCTACGATAACTTGAATAGGCTTGAAAAGATACGTATGGGGGCATCTGAGAAACTTGTTCGTTATGAAAAGAACGGCAACATCAGTTTCAAATCCGATGCGGGTATGTATACCTACAACGGGTATAGGGTGACCGAAGTGGCTAGTGCTACAAACAACATACCCACTTTAACCCAAAATATAACCTATAACGGTTTTGGGAAAGTGCAAACAATTGAGGAGGGTACTTCATCGCTAAATTTCATATACGGAACCGATAGGCAGCGCATTAAAACAATAGAAACGAAAGGTTCTTTGACAACCACCCGTTACTATACCTTAGATCATGAGCGTGAAGTATCAACTACCACTACCGACCGCAGTTACATTTACAGCCCCTACGGGCTTGTGGCCGTGGTAGAAAAGCAGGCCGATACCTACACTACCCTTCTGGTTAGCACAGACCATTTAGGTAGCATTGTAGGACTGTTTACAACCGATGGCAAACTTGTGCAGAAACTTAGCTACGATGCATGGGGCAACTACCGCAATCCAGCCAACTACAGTCTGCCTTTTGGTGAAGTACCCCGCTTACGTAGGGGGTTTACTGGGCATGAACACGAGCCGCTGTTTGGCATAATAAACATGAACGGACGGGTGTACGACCCCGTGCTGGGCCGCTTCCTTAGCCCCGATAACTTTGTTCAGGCTCCCGATTTCACCCAGAACTTTAACCGGTACGCATACTGCCTCAACAACCCGCTGAAATATACTGATCCGACGGGAGAAATATTTGTAATTGATGATATTCTTTTTGCAGCTGCAATAGGGGCAATTATAAATGTAGCTGTACAAGGTATGTCTGGTCACATTAATAGTGCCGGAGATTTCTTTATGGCTGCAGGAATTGGCGCTTTAGCTGGAGCTGGAGGTGCTTTTGTTGGAGGTGCGGTTGCAGGTGCAATTGGCTATGGAGGATTTGCGGGTGGAGCAACAATTGGGGCTGCCTCTGGATTTGCTGGAGGCTTTATCGGAGGGGCTGGAAACTCTTGGATGAATGGGAGCAACTTTGGAGATGGTTTAGTAGCTGGTTTGAAAGGAGGTTTAATTGGCGGAATTTCTGGTGGTTTAATAGGAGGGACAATTGCTGGTATTGACGCAGTAAGGAGTGGTTCTGATTTTTGGAATGGAAGTGTTAATGAGGTCGGAGGAAGTGGTTTTGGAACGTTTTTAGATGAAGAAATTCCTGCCGGCGCTAAACCTACAGCTACTGGTGAAATAGCCGAAACATCAACTAATCCTAATTATGGCAAATATGGTATGACACGAAATGGAGGCGCAAAAGCTCACTACGGAGTTGATTATGCGGGCAAAGAAGGGGATGATGTTTTTGCTATGTACGATGGAAAAGTAATTAAAATAGGCGGCTCTAAGGAATATGGAGAAAACTTTGTAAGAACATCATCAACTATTAATGGGAAAACATACAATGTAGATTATGGCCATATGTCAAAGAGCGTTGTATCTATTAATAAAATGGTTTCAGCTGGAGAAAAAATTGGTGAAATGGGACGGCTTGGAAACTTGGCCGGAACTTCATTTCCAACGCATGTTCATATTGCTGTTTGGCGTCCTGTAAATGGTTTACAGGGTTTTGTAATGCCTTGGTGGAAGTGATAACAATAAATAACTTAATGATGAGATTATATTATATTTTGCTTATGCTTGCATTTGTTTCCTGTGGCGGGCATTCCAACTTGGAATTTAAACTGCAAAATTCCTTTCAAATTAAGCTCCAAAATCAGATTTGTATTAATACAAAAGATTGTTTTTATTTTAGTACTGACAGTAGCCTTTATCAGCTCTTTATGTATTACTCAAATGCTGAATGGGAAAAGAAAAAATTGATAGATAAAGTAGATTTTAGCCCGTATAAATCAAAGATACATAGCTTTCAATCACAAAGTAATGAGTCTTACGTTGTTTTATGGGAAACAGAATACGAAATTTATCCTTTAATTTATGCTTACTATATCACAGAAGGGAAAATAGTAAAAATAGGAGAGTTTTTAATTTCTTTACCTTGTCAAACGTGTGAGAGTTTAGAATATCCAATAAAAGATATTCGAATACTTCAAAATGGAAAGGATATTATAATTTCTTTTTTAAAAGATGTAAATTTTAAGCCAAGAAACGATAATGACTGGAAGTTGTATAAAGCTGGGGTATTAAAATGCATTTTTAATACTGAAACAAACGAATTAAAATACAACTATCGTTGAGTTAATTGGATAGCACAAACAATCAATAACTTAAAATAAAGAACCTCGGAAATCCGAGGCTCTTTACTTATAATGCAGCAACGTCTTTTTGGAAAGAAGGCTTTAAACTTCTTTTTGGTGAGCATGGTATCAATCATCTTAAAGATTACATGCTTATCTTCACCATCCATTACTGGTTTAACCAGAACTTTGTTTGATGTTTTTTCCCTAAGCCGGGACTTCACGAGGCATTGCCTGTCCCGCCCCCTACTCGCGTTCGTCGTTTGATTCATGCTATTGTTACAATTCCCTGTATCAGTCCAGTCTTTAAAATCATTAAATTAAAGGAGGTTGGGTGGCGGCCGCACCGCCATCCGTACATTTTAGCGGTTTCACCTACAGTTGCTTACGTTCCGCCTAAGTTAAACGTTGCGCTTTGGCCTGTACATATTTTTAAAAACCATTTCACACGTGTGAACGAGGAATTTTACTAGTTTTACTGAAAATTGCTGAACAGAATTGTCGTTATAGCAGGCGTTTGAAGATGAACGCAAATGAGGGTTGTTTAACAAAATGTTTTCCTACATATGAAAAAATTTACTGAATACATAGTGGTTGTTGCTGTTGGGTTACTTTTTACCTACCTGTTTGCTGGCGATGTAGTTAAAAATATTAATCACAGATACTTTGCCCAAAGCGGCGATGGTGCAAAGGACTACTATGCCACATTCTACCACATTAAGCACGATAATAGCTACATACATTCCAACAGCATGAATTATCCCTTTGGCGAGAGTATCTTCTTTGCGGGTTCGCAGCCAATTGTAAGCAATACCATTAAGTTCATTTCACAAAACATATACGATGTTAGCCCTTACACTGTAGCCATACATAACCTTCTGATTCTGATTAGCATTGCCCTCACGGTTCTTGTAATCTACCTGATTTTTAAACATCTTAATCTACCCATTTGGTACTCGTTACTTGTGGCTATAGGGATTACTTTCCTTTCCCCTCAAATTGACAGGATTGGAGGGCATTTTGCCTTGAGCTACACCATTGTGCTTCCGTTATTCATTCTGCTTTTGCTAAAGTTCGACCGCCAAAAAAGTATTGGTCTATCAGTACTCATTCTTTTTGCTGGAATGTGGGCATCAATAACCCATGGTTACTTTTTCACTTTCTACATGGTGATGTTTTTGGCCTACTGGCTCTGGCAAAAGCCTTGGCGTAAGGAGTTTGAATGGCGCAAACAGTGGTTACACGTGGTGCTGCAAATTGCTATTCCTCTTATTGTTGTCCCTACCCTAATTTTGTACATAGAGCCCGTTGAGGATCGAACAACATGGCCATGGGGTTTTCTGTTTTACCGGGCTTTCCCTGAGTCGGTGTTTCTTTCGCCGGGTCGCCCTTACTGGGGCTGGCTAAATAGCCTTGTAAAAATACGTAACCTCCAGTGGGAGGGAATTGCCTATGTTGGATTGGTGTCTACAATCATTTTTTTAATAGGCCTTTTCAGCTTAATTAAAAATGCTGTTAATAGACGTTGGGGAAAAACCCTTGCCATAACCAGTCAACCTCTAATGGATCGGCTTTTCTGGCTGTCGTTTTTACTCCTTTTATTCTCATTTGGAATTCCGTTTATCTTTAAGATGGAGTTCCTGCTGGAATACCTTGGGCCTATTCGTCAGTTCCGTGGTATAGGTCGATTTGCATGGCTTTTCTACTACACCATGAACATTGTGGCGTTTTACCTAATTTGGCAGAAAGCTAAAGGGTATAAACCTGTTTACAGGATTTTACTGGTAATTCCAATAACCATTTTGCTCTACGATGCCTGGTTTCATAGCAAATCGCAAAAACACTTTATCAACAATAACCTACCTGAGTTGGATTATGCCTTTCATTCAAACAGTAAGCCCAATATCAATATTGATGAGTTTCAGGCCATCATGCCAATTCCCTTTTTTAGCGTGGGAAGCGAAAACTACTGGCACGAATCGGCCTGCTTTGGTTCCATGGTAAAGATGTATGCCTTATCGCAGCTAACTGGGTTGCCCCTTAACGCCACCTACACAAGCCGATCATCGGTTTGGCAATGCGTGGAAAACCTCAACCTGATTATGGAACCGCTCCAGGAATACCCCGTGCTTAAATACTACAACCATGGTAAGGATATCCTTTTATTTGTTGACCCACATTGCGACCAAATAAACCAGAATGAACGCCGAATTATTACCATATCAACCCCAATTGACACACTCTGGGGGTATGAGCTACGAAGGTTGAAAGTGGCCGACCTTGCTAAGCTGCCCGAGGTATACCGTAATGAGTACCTTAATGCTACCCCTGGAATGGCCGATAGCATTTCTGGTAATTACTACTTTCAGGAATTTGAGAGCACTCCCACACCCATAGCGTTTACAGGAAACGGGGCGCTCAAGATAAACCGACGGGGTTACACAAACCTTTACTGGGGGCGCTTGCCAAACAACAGCTCATCGGAAATAACTGTGTCGTTCTGGGTTAACCGCATGAAAGCAGATATTGTACCCCGCAACCGTATTGAGATTGTTACCGGTAAAGAGGAAGGAAAGTGGGAAACCTGGAATGGGTTTGGTTTTATGGAGAAAACAAAAGCATTCTGGAACGATTGGGCATTGGTGGAGTATAACCTGAAGCTCAACAACCCGTCCGATTTTATTTGCATTTCGGTTGCTCCCTTGCTGGCTAAAAGCGGAGATGTTTACATTGATAATTTTTTAATCAAGGGGGAAAAGGATAATGTAATTCTGAAGAAAAACGATGTGACACTAGTAAATAACAGACTTTTTCAATGGTGATTTGAAACTTGCTACAGGTTTTGATTTTCTTCGGATACAATCATATTGCAATCATATTCCTCGCTTTGAATAATATCTGACAACATAGTACTTTTCATGAAGTCAAGTATTTTACTGTTTAAATTTGACCACACCTTGCGAGCTTTACAGCATGAGCTCAGCTGACAAGAACTTGGATTGTTCAGGCATTCCTGTAGATCATCGTTTGCATTAAATGCTCTTTCAATATCCAGAAGCGAAATTTCATTTGCTGGCCTAGCTAAAAAGTAGCCCGACTTTAAAGAGGGCCTTACTATAAGCTTTGCCACTTTAAGGGAATTAATAATGTGGTCGAGGTACTTAAATGAAATTTTTTGTCGTAACGCAATGTCCTTTTGGAACACACCCTTACAGTCATTCCCGTTGTTCAAAGCAATATCAATCATTACCCGTAAACCATATCTTACTTTTGTGTTAAATCGCATTGCTCATAATTTTTAATATTCAATACAAATTTAATATTTATTGACTCGTCAATTGTTATTAGTCCATTAAATCGTTTTGGAGGAGAAAGTCCTAAAGTTTTCCAGTTAATTTCAGTATTTCCAATAATACTCCTTTGGTCAGTGGTGGTTTTAATTTCTGGCCGGATAACTTTTGTTATTTTTTTCCCGGCAATAATAACTTCTACAGGTGTTAATACATAATTTTTCAAATTCTTGTTAGGGAATCTTATTTCAATTTGAGGGTAAATATTGGCTCTAAGCATTTTTTGAAAGTCCGATTCTATCATTTCAAAATTTGCTTTAAAGTTCTCAAGGGGAACTTTTAAACTGAAAGCCTCCTCAAAAGGATCAAAATATAATACCCAATTCGATAATTCAGCCTTTAACCTAAACCCTGAAATATTTGTGTTACCACTTATAGATATGTAACCATCGCAAATTGTACCATGATTTAAAGGGGGTTGTGTATATGCTGAAAAGCAAGCAATGACAAAAAAGCAAAAAAAGATTAAAAGCCTATGCCGTAGTAAGTTAATAATATGTGATAGAGTATTCATAATTACTACGACATAGGCAGTTATTACCGTAAAGCTAATTAAAAGCTGACTGTAGCCTCAAACATTATCCCATTAAAACCGGCATCGGCACCATAAACTCCAGTAAACTCTTTGTAATTCTGTTTTACATACTCAAGTTTAACCAAAGTTGACTTTAGAATAGCCCAACCAGCACCAAGCTGTATTCTATCAACAGTTTGATCAACGCTTGCTGAATTGGCAGCATCCTTATTACCCTTTACCACATTGTAACGTGCACCTACAAAGAAATTTTCATCCTTACCAAACCGGTAAAGCAACTCTGCAGCAATTTGATTGAATTTAAATTCCTTAGCATCCGGATATAGTCCCTTTGCATTCTCGTAGGTACCAAAGAACTCAAAACCATAAACCCTACTAAACAGGTTTAGCATGTATGAGTTAGTTTTGGTGGCTGCACCAGGTGAGAAATATGTATTTAAATGATTTGATTTGATATCAACAGCAGTAGCACCGTTTTTAGCAAGATTCATTACCAGGTAATACCTTGAACCTGCCCTATCGCCGCCGTAAAGTGTATTTCTGTGGTTGCTTTCAGGCATGTGGTAACCCGAAAGAGTTAAGCGAGCTCTAATTTTCTCAGAAAAGTTCTTATCGTACCCGGCTTTCCAGTAAAACCCTAACTCCTTGTGTGCATCGTAGGCTGTAAAATTTCCACCGGAATAAAGGGTTAAATCCTGACGAAGCTGGCCGGTTGAGGTAGCTGCCATTAGTATTATCCCGTTGTTACGGTACATTACTTCAAGAGCTGGTGCTGTGGTAAATGCATCCATAATATAGTTTCCAACAAAGGGATTATTAATTACCTTACCATTGTCCGATCTACGGAAATGGGCATCCCCGTAGTTAATCTCCATGTCACCAACCCAAATTGTTAGCTTATCCATTACTTGATCAACAATCTCAGAGTGAAGAAATGGAAGTTCATCGAACATTAAGTAACCTCCCTTAACCCAAGCCTCATTATGGTGACGCGACGACAGGTAGGTTTGCAAGTTCAGCACAACCCCTTGAGCTAACTCTACATCAAGGTTAAAGTTTGCCGTTGGCAGGTTAAAACCAGTCCCAAGAGGAATCAATAAACTATCGGCGTGATGCTTTATTGACTGGTACTGAAGGGCAAAATCACCTCCTACTTTTACCTTGATTTTTTCAAAATCTTCGCCTTTTACTTGTGGCGACTCAAACTGGGCATAAGAATAGCTTAACCCAAAAAGTGCAAGAAGAGTAATTAATGTTCTTTTCATACTTGATTAATTTAGTTTGTTGTTTTTATTGATTTGTAGAAAGTTCAAAGCTGAAACTTACTAACACATCCTTTCCGGTTTTTAATGTGCCAAACATGGCAGTGGGGGGGGCAACTCCATACTGAGTCATATCAATACTATAATCGCCTTTAACCTCCAGCATATTGTTGCTTTTTACTACCCCAGCAATGGGTATTTCAACCTGTCGCTTTTTGCCTGCAATTTCAAGCATTCCCATAATTTTGCCCTTAAATGAACCCTTTTCAAGGGCTAGCTTTGACTGCGTGGCGGTAAACTTTACAAAGGGAAACTGTTTGCCCTTTAATGCATCAAATGTCTTACTATCCATTATGGAGTTATCGCTGGTTATGCTTTTTACAGGAATTGTTAATTCTATTGAGTGAATTACCAATTCATTTGCATTAATCTCAATTTGTTGAACCGATTGCACACTTTCCACTTTCATCTCCCAATCATGCAACGACGAAGTCCCTGCAATTTTTATGGAAGATTTATTCACACTCCACATTGTAATGTGAAGAGTCATACCTGCGGCTAAAACCGAGTAGAACAGCAGAATTAATAAGGAAAACTTTTTGCTCATAGGTGTATTTTTTTAAACTACATATACTATCGTTTTGGTAGTTTAACGCAATTTTATGGAATATGTTTTACTTTTTACCTCAAATTGATTTATATCAATCTAAAAGAGATGAATATGCTGATTTGCCAATCAAAATTTTACCCTAACCATACACTTCACCTCGCTACGGGTATTCCCCATAATAAGGTCGGGGCCTGACCCTATAGTTGCCGAACCGGGGTAGTGGGTTTGAGCATATCGTAGCCATAAATCAACACCCTTTGAGGGTGAGTATTTAAGCATCGCCATAATTCTGGTTCCGTTAGAGTAGTAGGCTGGAACCGTAAAGGAGTAAAGCAAATCGCTCTCGTACGAGTAAAGGCGGGTATTCCATGATTCTGTATCGAAAATGGCAAAGCGTAACCTGATGCTCAGCGGTGTTCTTTGCAGGTTAATGTTGATATCCTGCGCTAGCAGGTATCCATATTCACCATCGGAAAGGCTATCGGTTCTATAGTTCGATATCTCCAGGGTTGACCTCATGTTTACCAAAGGGTTAGGCTGATAGGTAAGCTGAGTACGGAAACCTTGTCGGGTTTGGGTTAGTGTTGATGTTATCGGGATATTATCACCAGTCATATTTTTCTCATCCTGCTTGTAACGGTAACGAAAACTTACCTGAAAATATGTATTTAGCGAGTGTTCCGAAAGGAAAAGAAAATCTCTCCCTGCCGATGGCGAGTAAACCCCATAGCGCATCCATGGGAATTGGTAAAGGTCAATATAGCCCGATATTTTCCATCCTTTTGCGGCTAGCAAGCTTAACCCCATCAGTAATCCCTTTTCATTGGTTGCACCTGAGCCCTCAGCAAGGGCAGCAGTGTAACGGGGGTTAAAGGTTGTGCTATAGCTCCTCCCTAAAACCGAAAGATGCACTCGGTTACTTAGCTTCAACTGCCCACCGGCAAGGGCTGCCATTTTCTGCGAGAAAAGATTGAAAGCAATCTCACCAAAAAACAGATGCTGACGGTAGTAGTAATCGGCATTTATTCCCATAGCAAGTTTCTCGGTAGAGGCAGGCGTTAGACTGTAAATGGGTTGATTGTTTTGGTTTTCACCATAAATTCTGCTGTAAACAGCAGTTGTGCCAAGCCTTAGCTTATTAAGGGTTAGGGTTATATTACTACCGGTTACCAGTTCCGGAATATTTCGTCGGCTCGCAATTTCCGAAACCGTTCGGTGGTAACCGGTTTCCGGCAACGATGAAAATGCAAGTTCACCTGAACTAACCGTATCGACAAGTTTGCCATCTATTTTTTGGTATGAAGCTAGCAGGCTAAAATCGATATTCTTGAAGTTTAAGGTGATGCCTGCACCCCTTAAAAAAAGCGATTCGTAGGCTGAGGAATGTGGCACAATACCCCTGCCCCGCTTATGCAGCCCCATTACGTTCGCCGATTTTCCAAAGGTTAAACTATTCCAAAATGTAAGCCCTTGTCCAAATTCAGCACGGAAATCACCAACCACAAGGCGCTTAACTTTCCCAACATCCGAAACCATTGCGTAGCCTGCAAGGTAATCGAAACCGGAAGGGAAGGTTCCATCGAGGAGTGGCTCACCGGCATCGTTCTCGGCTGTAACCCCAAGTTGCAACCGGTTTGCCCTGTAACGGTAACAGGTGTAAATTGCATACTTGCTCCCTAAGTAACTGCTCGCACCGCCATATCCGCTCCTATAGCCAACTGGCGTTTGGAGGGTTGTTTTGAGGCGAGTGAAAATATCGTGCCTCCCCTGAGTAAAATCGGTAGCCTTCAATGGTTTTATAACCTCGCCAGCCACAACAAACGGAGCAAGCCGCTCAACATCAGTCAGGTCGAAGCCAGGAACTAACTGCAACTCGTAAACACTAAGTATTTTGCCAGTGGAATCGCGGTAACTTAGCAAGCTCTCAATCTGAAAATCGGTAAGAAAAAATAGCTTTTGCAAATCGGACTTACGGGCGGCATTCAGGTTCAAAGGGCTCTCGGCAAGTTGGAGTAAATCCTCAACCAGCTCCGAATAATCCTGTTCAGTATCGGAGTTGGCAGCCATCTCCTCAAGGATATCGGCTACAACCTGTTGTGGGTCGGTTACCAGCTGAGCATTGCTTACCAATGCCACAAAAACAAAAAGGGATAGCAAAAGGTGTTTCGCCTTCATTGGGTTTTATTATCTTTTTTGCCAAACAAATAGGCAACCGATAGGCTTGGTGTAAAACCAAGTTGCTGATGGTGGCTTAAGCTGAAGTCGATATCAAAGCCTTTAATGGGTAACCCTACTCCAGCCGTAATCCCCTCAGGGCTTGCTACTGAGTAACCTAATCGCAAAGCTGTGCGTTCCATTACCCTATACTCAAGTCCAAACCGAAAGGTGGGCGCGCGTTGGGTGTCGTCGTCAATTTGAAATGTAAGTAAAATATTTTGTGAGGGCAAATAGGATACGCCTAAGCCCATTAGGGTGGGCAAATCGCCTAAATCGTCGAAGGTTGAGCCCGTGGGATTAAAAACGTAAAAGCCAAAGGTTAGCTTGGAGGTTGGCATATAATGAACTCCACCCTCAACAGTAAATGCGGTGGCATTGCGGTAATCGGCAGGTAGTTGCATACGAGTAAAGGCAAGCCCTACCCCAGCAGCAAAACGTTTCCCCAGAAACATCCCATACCCCAAGCCAGCCCTACTTGTACTAAACTCGCTAAATCCAAAATGCGAAATATCAACACCAAAAGTACCAGGTTTTACAGGGATTGCAACCCCAAGCATGCTTAGGCCAAGTTCTGAAAGCATAAACCGATTCTCGTGGTGAGCTCCAACCCAAAACTGGCGCTGGTACGCTAACGATGCCTGATTGGAAAAACCATCCCAATTGCCCTGCATGGAAAGCGAACAGTTTCCCATAGCAGCCGCCGCACCGGAAACAGGCCGGATATCAGTTTGACAATAAACCGATAGGTTTTGAAATAGTAAAAGTAGTAATATACTAAGCTGCCGAAATATTTCCATAAATCCGGTTTATACCACAAGTTAAAAAGATATTGAAAAAAATGCAATTGGAATGTAAAAAGGTATGGGCAACGGAAAAGCTTATTGATGTTGATTGTTGCAACTGTTCGAAAAAAGGAGTTAACTTTGCACTTTATTTTAATTTGATAAACCATGAAACAGGTCAAGCTAAAAGATAAGGAGTTCCGGTTAAGCTATCCCGAGACAGAAATTCAGAACGATATCGACTTGGTAGCATCAAAAATCAACCACGATTTTGCCAAGAGTGGCGAAGTTCCATTTTTTGTTAGCGTGCTTAATGGTTCCTTTATGTTCACAGCCGACCTGTTAAAACGGATTACAGTACCCTGTGAGGTATCGTTTGTAAAACTTGCCTCGTACCAGGGCACCTCATCAACCGGTAAGGTAAATGAGCTAATAGGCTTAAACGAAAATGTAACCGGCAGGACCCTTGTTGTTCTGGAGGATATTGTTGATACTGGCATTACTTTAAGTAAGCTATACGAAGAGCTCCGCAAGCTTAACCCAAAAGAGATAAGGGTAGCCACACTGCTCTTTAAGCCTGAAGCCTATAAGGGCAGTATTAAACTCGATTACATAGGCCGTAGCATACCCAACGATTTTATAGTAGGCTATGGTCTCGATTACGACGGACTTGGTAGAAACCTTCCAGATATTTACACTCTAATTTAGATAATGACAGCCTAAACAATTGCCCACCTGCGTTTTCAGGTGGGTTTTTGTTTTTGGTTAAGGATTGATATTTATCAAAAATCGGCTAAATAAACAAACACCCAAAGCAAAAAAAGGTAACTTTGAAATCCGTTGAACAGCTCGTTAAATATGGATTCATTAGTCAATAGCCATTTTATTATACCCTTTCTTATCTCCATGTTTCTGGCCATCAATATGGGAGGTAGTGGAACAGGGCCAGCATTTTCAGTTGCCTTTGGAGCAAACGTACTAAAAAAGACCTCGGTGCCAGCCCTGTTTGGGCTAATGGTATTTTTAGGGGCAATAATTGCAGGCAAGGCAACCTCAGCAACTGTGGGTAAGGGACTTGTAAACCCTGAGCTTATGAACTACGCCCAGGTGTCAATCATTCTTTTTGCGGTTTCCATTTCGCTACTTGTGGCAAACCTTTTTGGGATTCCACAATCTACAAGCCAATCAACAGTACTAGCTGTGATAGCTCCAGGCATTTACTTCCATGAGCTTAATTCCCGCAAGGTGTTTTTTGAAGTTATTCCCACATGGTTTATCCTGCCCATTATTGCATTCATCTTAAGTCTAATAATTGGCAAGTACATTTACACCCCATTACGGAGAAGGGGGTATACTATATCGAGCCGGATAAATGACCATTACATGCTGCGTTGGGCAATAATTTTTGCCTCGCTTTACGTGGCTTTTTCAATTGGTGCCAACAACGTGGCAAATGCCAGTGGGCCATTAACCTCAATGACCATGAATGAGCTGGGCCTGGGGAATCAGGGCGGAAGGCTGCTTATCCTTATCATGATTATGTCAACCATGATAGTTGCCCCGAGCTTTGGCATAGGCAGTTCGCTATTTGGTGAGAAAATCCTCAGGAATACAGGAAAAGAGCTCTTCCTGTTTGGGCGAATTGAGGCAGTAATAATTGCTATTATATCTGCAACCCTTTTGCTTGCAGCCTCGCTCTTTAAGGGCATACCCACATCGCTGGTTCAGCTCAATGTTGGGGCAATACTGGGTATTGGCGTTGCACGCCTTGGACCTCGAAATATCTTTAGAAAAACAGCCGTTCGTAAGTTTTTCCTGATGTGGCTTATTGCGCCGATTATTGCTTTCCTTATTTCGTGGTACCTTACCTTCCTGGCCGATAAGTACGGATACCTTTAACCTATGTACGATGAGTTAACAAATTCAACCGGGCTTGTTTATAGAGGAATGAGTCGGTATAGATTGAATATGAAGGAGTTAGAAGAAGTTTTAAGCCCGTTAAACGTGAACCGTTAAACGTTAAAAAGTTAAACATGTAGTGGGAATAAGGCGGAATATGAAGGAGTTAGAAGAAGTTAGAAGAAGTTAAAGGAATAGTGAGAAGTGAAACCCAACGAGAATAGGGAAGAAATATTCGGAATGTTTAGGAATTGTAGAATGGGAGGGGATTTGATGCGTTAAACCGAAATAGGGAAATGGAAACTTTTATAATTGTATAGTGTGTTTCAATTTTACTAATCTCGTATCAATGTCGTTTAGTTAAGGTTATTTGTCATGTTGCGCGCAAGCGAAACATTACGCTGTCGTGCTGAGTCCCGATTTATAGGGATATAGACTTCGCCGAAGCATCTCATTGCTCTTTTCTCTTCAATCCTTTGAAGAGAT
>NZ_JBBFKU010000043.1:0-24009 GCF_037481895.1 Tenuifilum sp. | reverse complement strand
AATTATCCTATGCCCTTACATCCAGGGTCTATCATCTCTGATAAAGTTGTTGTTACCATCTCAAAGAACTTTTGTATCTTAGTACCCTGTGGTAACTCAGGACACACAACTGCCACCAACACGGGTTTTGCGTCAGGCGGGCTGACGTGCAAACTTGGAGCATTGTACTTCTATTTAAGTTCAGTGCTGGTTGACAGTTTTGTGCTCCGAAACCCGCCCGAACGCAAAGCCCGAAACCGTTGGTGGCAGTGCTAAGGACGGACAAACTGCAAAAAACGAAATCACAATAAATAAAGAGAATCTTAGCAAATGACAGAAATAACCTTAGACAAAATAAAAGAGTCGTATAGTCGATTTAAGGCATACGTTTACTACGACAATTTCAATCTTTCTTTACGCTCGCAGTTAGCCGAATATGAAAAAGAAGATGGACTTGACAGTAAACTTTCTATTTTAGCAAGTGACTTAAATTCATTTTTAAGCACAGGTAAATTAAATAAGAGACTTACAGCACTGATAAATCAAAGTGATTTTATTGTTCTACCAAAACATTTTTCCAACTCAGGTTACTCTCAAAAAAAGAACAGTATTTTAATCAGCAATCAACACGTTGAAGATTACAAAGTAGAATCAACGACAAAACTTTTTCACGGACCCATAGAGTTACATCTTATAGCGACACTATGGATTTTAGAAGAAGGAATTAATTTGCATAAAAAAATTGGTTTTGATAGCTATGGCTACCATTTACCAATGCACCCCGAAGAAAATAAATTAGGTGCAGAGAAATTATTGTTCACAAAGTATTTTGAAAAATATCAGGAGTGGCGTGATAAAGGAATTAAGGCTGCAAAAAATCAAATTGAGGAAGGTAATGACGTTTTACTAATTAGTCTTGACATTAAAAACTTTTTCCATTCTACTCACATTGATTTTAACTTACTAAAAAGGGACTTGCAGGTTGAAAACCAAAATTCTTTAACTGACCTAATTGAAAAAATATGCGTATTTCACACAAAAAAATTACAACTTACCGAAAGAGTAAATTCAGAACGTCCACTTCTGCCTATTGGTTTAGTTTCATCAGGTGTAATCGCAAATTGGTTGTTAAGTGACTTTGACAAAGAAATAAAAGACCGCACCGCACCTGTTTATTACGGACGTTATGTAGATGATATTTTTATTGTTGTGAGTAATGTGAAGCCACCACACGAACAACTATCTGAAAACAATGGAGAAGACTATATTACGAAGAAAACCGTCAAATGGTTAGCAGACCGATTCTTCCCTAACAAAACACCATTATACGCTAGTGAAAATCTTGACACACTAAAATTTCAAGATGAAACTAAGTATTTGGGGTTAGAAATTCAAACTACAAAACTAAAACTGTTCTACTTCTCGCCAGATTGGCCACACGCAATGCTGAACAAATTCCAAAAAACATTGGAAGAAAACAGTAGTGCTTTTTGGTTTCTACCAGACGAGGAGGCAATGACTCAAAGTTTGGACGATGAAGCCTACGATATGCATTATGAAGACACAATAAACAAGTTTAGAAGTGTTTCAGACGTTAAAGCAAGTAAATATGGTGCTTCTGTATTTCTAGCAAAAAGAATCAAACTTGCAATTCTTCACAGCGGTTCGCCTGATGACAAAATCACGAAAGAGGTTTTTCGGTTTTTCAAGGGCGTTTCAATTCTTGCACTATACAATTTGTGGGAAAAAGTTTTTTCCTACTTAGTTGTTACTAATGACATAAAAGCGATTAAGAAACTTCATAAAGACATTGAAAAAGCACTATTACAAATCAAATCAGAAGACAACCAAGAAAAGTTATTTGAAACATTATCCAATCATTTAGATGTCAGTATTCAAATGGCTTTTTCACTAAATCCTTCTTTGTTTGATTGGCTTGCAAAAACTGATGATGGGTTCAATAAAAAATCTCAAAAAATAAAAAAGGGTATTGTTAGTTTACGTTACTCTTTACTAACCCGACATCATTATTTACCCTTACCATCTTTAGTAATTACAGAGTATTACACAAATACAGATGAAAGTCTTTTGTCAGACGGATTGCTTGAAAAATTATTGACTCAAGATTCAAACCTTGATAAAAACGAGAAATTACTTTCTGAAAATTGGCGTATTCCACGTTGGTTCTATCTGCAAGAAATTTGCATGTATTTTTTCCTACACGAACTAAAATATTGGAATGCAAATGACAAAGAAAAAATGTTATTTAGAAATGCTGAAAAAACTGCAGATAATAAAATTAAGTATACTGATTCTTATATTAAAAACTGTCTCGAACTTTTTGAATCATTAAACAATAGAAAACTTTCCAAAACAATAAAATCTGAACACTTTAAAACATACAGGGACAACACACTAGTTCCTAAAATAGACACGGATCGTTTAACTATAAAATCAGAAACAAATGATATTGGTTTGACACTCGGATTATCTAACATGAGATTAGATGATAAAGATTTAAAAGCTGCTATTTCTAAAAAATCCATAATAAGTGCGGAGAAAAGAAGAAAACATATAAAGCACCTTAATTTAGCCGCACAAGAAAAAGTTGACCTTTTAATTTTGCCCGAAACCAAAGTCCCTTTAGAATGGCTATATGCTTATGCGGACGAAGCACGAAGAAAATCGAGAGCGTTTGTTTTTGGATTAGAACATTTTACAGTAAGGAATTATTGCTTTAATTTTTCAATTGCTTTGTTGCCATTGGAAGTTGGCAAAATGAAAGAAGTCTTAATTCTTCCACGCTTGAAAAATCACTATTCGCCCAAAGAGGAGATTGAAATTAAGAAAATTGGCAAAGACATTCCTCAACCGACAACTAGTTTTTATCATTTAATCAAGTGGAGAGGTATTCAGTTTACAATATACAACTGTTACGAACTTGCTGATGTCGTTCATCGAAGTATTTTCCGTTCAGAATTAGACATTCTTTTTGCAATAGAATATAATCGCGATACAAACTATTTTAGCAATATTGCCGAGGCGACTTGTAGAGATTTACATTGTTTTTTCGTTCAGGCTAACACTTCTGAATTTGGCGATTCAAGAGTTGTTGAACCTAAAGAAACCCAACAAATGAACCCTGTTCGTGTAAAAGGAGGCGAAAACAATGTAATACTAAAATACAAACTTGACATTGGTGCACTACGAGCATTTCAAGTTCAAAGATTACCATATCAACTAAGTAACAAAGAATACAAGACAACGCCACCAGACTTTAATCACGACAAAGTATATGACAGGGGCAAATAAAAGAGAAAGCACAGCCACCATCAAGGGTTTTGCGTCAGGCGGGGTGACGTGCAAACTTGGAGCTTTGTGCTTCTGTTCAAGTGTAGTACTGGTTGACAGTTTTGTGCTCCGAAACCCACCCAATCGCAAAGCCCGAAAACGTTATACTTTTTATTTAAATTAACCTAACACCTCTGTTCACTACACACCCTACACTGCATTCTATCATTTGTTATTTTTATTCAGGGTACTCATCATGACAAAGTATGGAATTTACTTAATCCCATCATTTTTACAGTCAACTATCAACAAACAAATATCAACTACCTTCAACGCATTGAAGTGTAAGCTTGAAGAACCAGGGAGGTTGGTTAGCAAGAAGAAATTGTGCCTCATTTAAAGTAAACCCATCCAGCCAATTAGGTTTTACAGAATAGAATGAATAAATTCGCGTATCCAAGCGATACGAAATGGAACAGAAAAAGAAAGAGGAGAAAAGCGCACTTATAGTAAATCCGGGCATTGAACAGCCACCCATGGTGAATGAGGATGCCATAAGGCGTTTCAAGGCTAAAAAGCGAAAGCTGCTGAGCGCTGAGGAGTATATGGATGGTATAAAGAATGGCAATATTCCCATACTCAGCCAGGCAATCACCCTTATTGAGAGTTCGCTTCCGCAGCATCAGGAGCTGGCAAGGGAGCTGGTTGAGCAATGCCTCCCCCTTTCGGGCCGTTCGGTTAGGATTGGTATAACCGGTGTTCCCGGAGTTGGTAAAAGCACTTTCATTGAGGCGCTGGGAAGCACCATAACCGCTCAGGGACACAAGCTGGCCGTGCTGGCCGTTGACCCAAGCAGCGAGCGGAGCAAGGGAAGCATACTTGGCGATAAAACCCGCATGGAAACCCTTAGCGCCGATCCCAACGCATTCATCAGGCCTTCGCCCTCGGCGGGTTCGCTGGGTGGGGTTGCCCGCAAAACGCGCGAGACCATTATTCTTTGCGAAGCTGCCGGTTTCGATACTATATTTATTGAAACGGTTGGTGTTGGGCAAAGCGAGGTGGCGGTTCATTCCATGGTCGATTTCTTCCTGCTGCTTATGCTCGCCGGCGCGGGCGATGAACTCCAGGGAATTAAGCGCGGCATAATGGAAATGGCCGATATGATTGCCATTACCAAAGCCGATGGAAGCAACATCCAAAAGGCAAAGCTTGCTCAGGCCGAGTACCAGAACGCCTTACACCTTTTCCCTGCCACGGAATCGGGGTGGGTACCCCAAGCGGTTACATGCTCATCGGTTAACAAAACAGGTATATTGGAGATTTGGAATTCCATAAACCAGTACATGGCATTTACCAAGGCAAATGGCTACTTTAGCCACAGGCGAAGCCAGCAGGCAAAGTACTGGATGTACGAAACCATAAACGAGGAGCTGAAAAACCGTTTTTACCACAGCACACAGGTCAGTACCATGATTAAATGGATTGAGCACGAGGTTACTCATAACAAGCTTAGCTCATTTGCGGCCGCACAAAAACTAATCGACGTGTATTTTGAACAGAATGGCAATAAGTAGAATGTATGACCTTTGATGAGATAAAAAAACGCTTAAAGCACTACA
Source organism: Tenuifilum sp. (assembly GCF_037481895.1). Lineage (NCBI taxonomy): Bacteria > Pseudomonadati > Bacteroidota > Bacteroidia > Bacteroidales > Tenuifilaceae > Tenuifilum > Tenuifilum sp. The sequence continues at coordinate 19,120 of NZ_JBBFKU010000043.1, read as the reverse complement.
CAGTTGGCATTGCCGGTGCAGGTGGACTTGGCAGTAATGTAGCCATGCACCTCACGCGGGTTGGCATTGGAAAGCTGATAGTTGCCGACTTTGATGTGGTTCAGGAAAGCAACCTGAACAGGCAGTTCTACTTCAGACACCAGCTTGGCGCCAAAAAGGTTGAGGCGCTAAAAACAAACCTTTTAGCCATAAACCCGGAACTTAACATAGTAATACACAATATTAAGCTCGATGCCCTAAGCATCAAGGAAATTTTTAGTGATGCTGATATTATGGTTGAGGCCTTTGACAGGGCCGAAATGAAAGAGTTAATTGCCGAGGTTTTCCAAACCGAATACCCCAACATTCCCCTGGTAATGGGCAATGGTATGGCCGGTTGGGGTAAATCGAACGAAATGCGGGTTAACCGGTTTGGTAACCTTTACATCTGCGGCGATGGAGTATCGGAGATTGCCGATGAGCTACCTCCCCTATCGCCCAGGGTGGGTATCTGTGCTGCCATGCAGGCCAACGTGGCTCTGGAAATTTTACTGGGTAATGGCAGGTAAACCGAAGTTCCATGAACTAACAAATTCAGCTGGGTGAATTATCGGAAGAATGAGTCGGAATAATTCGGAATAATTCGGAATAGACAAAATATGAGGAAGTTAAAGGAAGTTAGAGGCAAGGTGAACAGTTAAACCCAACGATAATGGGGCGGAAAGGACTTGAATGAGTAGAAATTGTAGAATGGAAGAGAATTAGAGTAGGTTAAACCAAAATGGGGAGGCAATATTTTTAGAGAATATTAGTCAATCGAAACCCGAAAAGTATTTAAAACAACTTGTTTGTATTGATTTATCGAGGCAATCCCGACTTGTCAATATCTTTTTAAGTGCAACCTTGCCCTAATAACACCACACCATTTGAGGTGGGCAAAATCAATTTATACCTTATCTTTGCATCAAAATAAAAAATCAAACTTTATGTTTTCAGGAATAGTTGAGGAACCGGCAAAAGTTGTTGCACTGGAGCGGGAAAAGGAGAACCTACATATCACCCTAACCTGCTCGTTTGTAAATGATTTAAAGATTGACCAGAGCGTTTCGCACAACGGCGTTTGTTTAACTGTAGTGAAAAAGGACAACGCTACTTACACTGTTACCGCCATTAAGGAAACCCTTGAGAAATCGAACCTGGGGCAACTCAAGGTAGGCGATAAGGTTAACGTGGAACGCAGCATGAAAATCGATAGCCTGCTCGATGGGCATATGGTACAAGGTCATGTTGACCAAACTGCCGTTTGCACCGATGTTCAGGAAGCCGATGGTAGCTGGTACTACACCTTTGAGTACGACCCCTCCAAGGGGAATATTACCGTTGAAAAGGGTTCAATTGCCGTAAACGGCGTAAGCTTAACGGTGGTTAACTCCCGTGAGAACTCGTTTCAGGTGGCTATAATCCCCTATACATACGAGCATACCAACTTTCATGAAATTAAGAAAGGAACCGTTGTAAACCTGGAGTTCGATATTGTTGGTAAATACATCACCAAAATACTTAAGCAGTACCTGGAATCGGGCCAGCTTAACAGGCTTACCGGCAAGTAAAACAAATGACGGTAAAAAAAATCTTTGAATCGCCACGTTCCCTCTCGTTAACTATTGCATCTATAGTTAGCGTACTGGCTTCAGTATGTTTTCTGTTTATTGTCAACTTTACGCAGGGGCAACAGCTGCTTAAGCTTGTTGCCTTTACGCTTTCTGTTTTTACAATAACCTTTCTGAGTAGCCTTTTACTGGTCAACCTATTTGTGTCAAAAAGGATTAAGCCCCTATACAAGGCTTTATACAGCATTGATAAGGCCAACGCCGACCTTGTTGACGAGCTTGACCAGAACAACCTGCTGCAGCGGCTCGAATACGACTTAAGGGTATGGGCCGAAGCAAAAACTGATGAAATAGACCGGTTAAAGCAGATGGAGCGTTACCGTAAGGAGTTTCTGGGAAACGTATCGCACGAGCTTAAAACGCCTATTTTTAATATTCAGGGATATGTGCTCACCCTACTTGATGGCGGACTGGAAGACCCAAGTATTAATCGGCGTTACCTGGAACGTACCGAGAAAAGTATAAACCGCCTAATTGGTATTGTTGAGGATCTGGAGCTAATCACAAAGCTTGAGGCCGGTGAGCTGCAGCTCAACCTGGAACGCTTTAACATTATTAGCCTGTTTGAGGAAACATTTGAGGCTTTAGAGCAACGGGCAAAACATAAATCAATTACCCTTGAGCTCGATAAAGAATACAGCAAACCTATATGGGTTTATGCCGATAAAAAAAGAATCTCGCAGGTACTTTATAATCTTATTATCAACTCCATTTTCTATGGAAAGGAGAACGGGGTAACCACTGTATCGGTTTCCGATATTGGAACAAGGGTACAGGTTGAAGTAAACGATAATGGTATTGGGATTGACCAGAAGGATTTACCCCGAATATTTGAACGCTTTTACAGGGTTGATAAAAGCCGTTCGCGCGACCAGGGTGGAACCGGACTTGGCCTTGCCATTGTAAAGCATATCATTGAAGGGCACAAGCAGGTTATTGGTGTGCGCAGTAGCCTAAACCAGGGAACAACCTTTAGCTTTACGCTCGATAAACCTAAAAAATAGGCAGTACCAAGTTACGTTTTAGTACTCAATGATTTGTTTCCGCCTATCGAGCGAGGGGTAAAGCTCGTATCGCAAAGCCTGATAGTCGATTAGTTGACCCTCTGAGTTAAAAACCGATATAAACTTAAGCATGCCCTTATCGTTGTACTCAAGGGTTGTTCGGCTTAGTAGTTTCCCTGCAGAATCGAACTCTTCCACCGCTGAGCGCAGATTTTTCTTATTATACTCGTATTTAAAACTTTTAGCTTCCTTACGGCCGTCGGCAAAGGTTTTTGTAATAGTTTCAGCCACCTTCCTGCCCAAGGTGTCGTAGGTGGGTTTACAACTTAAATTCACTATGGAGTCAACCGGAATATAGCCCTTTGATATTTTAACCTGACGTAGTATTTCGGTTCCGTAGTTGTCATAAACCGACTTGGTTCGGTAAACCCGCTTCCCCTTGCTGTTGTGGGCATCAACCTGAATAGGTAGCCTGTCTTGGTACTTAAAGCTAAGTGTAACGTAATGAACGGTATCGCCAGGGTTTACCAGGTAAACCTTTTGGGTTGCTATGAGCGAATCGGGTGTATAGGTGAAAAGGCTGTACCTGAAAAGCTTTTCGCTAGCAAATTCATCGGTTCTAACAATTTGCTTCCCCTCATAGGTGTGCCAAATGTAGCGATACACCCCCTGGGTTTCATAATCGCGGAAAAGAATTGTATGGACTCTATCGAGCGAATCCTTAATCTCCTGCTTAATGGCCCGGCTATTAATTGTTCGTTTTCCGTCCTTTATCTCATAGCGGCTGGTTACTATCACACGCCTTACATTCTGTGGTGGACGGTTTTGAGCCTCGGCATTCACAAGGCAAAGCATCAGTAACAGAACAACAAAAGGGGTAACTTTTAGCCTCATAGCAATCAGTTTTTATGTTGCAATTTAACGAAATTTTCCCTGAAAGGTTTTACGCTAAAACTGATTTGAAAAGTATAAGCAGTAAACTACCTATTTGTTACATTTGCAAAAATGTTTGAGTAGATGCATGAAGATTTAAGACAACTTGTTGAGCAAGCCTGGGATAACAGGGAACTTCTTAACCAAAAAGAGTACATTCAGGGTATCGAGGCAGTTATTGACTTACTCGATAAGGGGCAAATCCGTGTAGCACAACCCATTGAAAAGGGTTGGCAGGTAAATGAATGGGTCAAGAAAGCGGTACTGATGTACTTTCCCGTACGGAAGCTTGAGGTTATGGAGGCAGGGATTCTGCAATTCTACGATAAAATACCCCTTAAACGGGATTTTAGTGCGATTGGTGTACGCGCGGTGCCGCATGCCGTAGCCCGCTATGGCAGTTACCTTGCCAAGGGTGTGGTGCTGATGCCCTCGTATGTTAACATTGGGGCATATGTTGATGAAGGAACCATGGTGGATACATGGGCCACCGTGGGCTCATGCGCACAAATTGGGAAAGGTGTCCACCTTAGCGGTGGCGTTGGAATTGGCGGGGTTCTTGAACCCGTTCAGGCTGCACCGGTAATAGTTGAGGATGGCTGCTTTATTGGTTCGCGTTGTATCATAGTTGAGGGGGTTCACATTGGCCGGGAAGCTGTACTTGGCGCCAACGTTGTGATAACTCAATCAACAAAAATTATTGATGTGTCGGGCCCTGAGCCTGTTGAATACCGCGGATATGTTCCGGAACGCTCAGTGGTTATACCGGGATCGTACACAAAGAAATTCCCCGCCGGCGATTATCAGGTTTCGTGCGCATTAATTATTGGTAAACGCAAGGAATCTACTGACCTAAAAACCTCGCTCAATAATGCCCTCAGGGATTTTGGGGTGAGTGTTTAACCTCAGTGCCATGAATTGTGAGGAATTGAGACCGTGAACCGTGAACCGTGAACCGTTAAACGTCTGTCTTGAAAGGGAATGAGTCGGAAAAAGTCGGAATGAGTCGGAATAGACAGAATGTGATGGAGTTAGAGGAAGTTAGAGGAGTAGTGAAAAGTGAACTGTTAAAACGAATTGCCATGGATTATCAAGTTCAACCGGGTTAATAAAAATGGGGAGGCTGAAATATTTTGAGGGAAATAGTCAATAGAAACAAGTTGTTTAAATGTTCTCTGTTTCTCCATTGTCCAATCTTAGTTTAACAAATCTTAATCATTCTAATTGCACCTTACCTGAAAGCAGTATCTTTTAAGTGAAGAAAAGTATTACCTTTGTCGGTTAATTATCATGTAAATACAGTTTTGATGGCAGATATTGATTTTCTTAAGAAAATGGCGGCACAGGTTCGCCGCGATGTAATCCGTATGGTTCATAAACCTGCAAGCGGTCACCCCGGAGGTTCGCTTGGCTGCGCCGATTTCTTTACCGCACTCTACTTTGAGGTGATGAACATCGATCCAAAAAACTTTACCATGGATGGTACTGGTGAGGATGTTTTCTTTTTGTCGAATGGCCACCTATCGGCTGCGTGGTACAGCGTGCTTGCCCGCCGTGGATTTTTTGAGGTTGCAGAGCTATCAACATTCCGATTAATCAACTCACGTTTACAGGGCCACCCCACCACTGCTGAACACTTACCTGGAATTCGCGTGGCTTCGGGATCGTTGGGGCAAGGCCTTTCGGTTGCATGTGGTGCTGCTCTGGCAAAAAAGCTTAATGGCGATAAAAATCTGGTTTACACCCTGCACGGCGATGGCGAGCTGCAGGAGGGTCAGATATGGGAAGCAGCCCTTTTTGCCGCTGCCAAAAAGATTGATAACCTTATTGCTACTGTTGACTACAACGGAAAACAAATTGACGGCCCGGTTGATGAGGTGGTTACCCTTGGCAACCTAAAGGCTAAATGGGAATCGTTTGGCTGGGAGGTGCTGGAAACCAATGGCAACGACATGGAGAAACTCCTTTCCACCTTTGCTCTTGCTAAGAGCAAATCTGGCCAAGGTAAGCCCATTGTCATACTGATGCGAACCGAAATGGGTATGGGGGTTGATTTTATGATGGGAACGCACAAATGGCATGGCAAAGCCCCCAACGACGAAGAGTTTGCCCGTGCTATGGCACAACTCCCTGAAACAATTGGCGATTTTTAGGCTTTAGTCATAAAAAATAAAAAAGCAAAGCTATGCAGAACATTGCCCTCATTGCGCACGATGCCAAAAAACCTGAACTTGTCAGGTTCCTGAAAGAGCATGAAGACTGGTTACCGGGTGTAAACCTTTTGGCAACCGGTAGAACTGCTGAGTTCCTGGAGGAACAGGGCATTAAATGCCGTCACCTTAGCCCGGGGAAATCGGGCGGGTATAATGAGATTACGGAAATGATTGGTAAAGGTGAAATCGATATAGTGATATTCTTGCGCGACCATAAGGTGGTGCAACCCCACCACGAGGATATCCGCCGTTTGCTGGAAGCATGCAATGTGAACAACATTCCACTTGCTACCAACAAAGCTACAGCCGAACTGGTTATCCTTGGCCTTATCCGTAAGGAATCCATTGAGCGAATGAAACGAAATATCGACTAAAGAACTTTTCACTTTACTAGAATCAGGTTAACCCTACCTACTAGGGTAATGGCTTTTAATCATTTTTTACAGTTACAACGCAAAAGCAAAAAATACATAATGAAATATACTTCGACTGGAAATAAGGACACCCGTTCCGGATTTGGAGCCGGACTACATGAGCTGGGACGCACTAACCCCAACGTGGTAGCGCTATGTGCCGATCTTATTGGATCGCTTAAAATGGACGATTTTATTAAGGAGAATCCCAATCGTTTCTTTCAGGTTGGAATTGCTGAGGCCAACATGATTGGACTTGCAGCCGGATTAACCGTTGGTGGCAAAATTCCATTTGCCGGCACCTTTGCCGCTTTTGCAACCGGCAGGGTTTACGATCAAATTCGGCAGGTTGTAGCCTACTCCAACAAAAACGTTAAGATTTGCGCTTCGCACGCTGGCCTTACGCTGGGCGAGGACGGAGCAACACACCAAATGCTGGAGGATATTGGGATGATGAAAATGCTTCCCAATATGACCGTTATCGTCCCCTGCGACTATAACCAAACCAAAGCCGCAACGCTGGCCATTGCTGACCATGTGGGGCCGGTTTACCTTCGCTTTGGGCGTCCGGCAGTACCCAACTTCACCCCAGTCGACCAAAAGTTTGAAATTGGCAAGGCACAGCTCCTGGTTGAGGGTAGCCATGTTACCATATTTGCCACCGGCCATATGGTTTGGAAAGCCCTTGAGGCAGCCGATATACTTGAGCAAAAGGGTATCTCAGCCGAGGTTATTAACATCCACACCATTAAGCCGCTCGATGAGGAAGCAGTTCTGAAATCCGTTTCCAAAACACGCTGCGTGGTAACTGCCGAGGAGCACATGATGAATGGAGGTCTTGGCGATAGCATTGCACAGCTTTTAGCACGCAGAATGCCCACCCCGGTTGAAATGGTTGCCGTTAACGATACCTTTGGCGAGAGTGGCAAACCTGAAGAACTACTGGTGAAATACGGGCTCGATACTCCTAATATCGTTGAAGCTGCTCAAAAGGTATTGGCACGCAAGTAAAATAACCATTTACGAATGGATAACCATACCGATAGCGAGTTACTCGTAATGTTTCGGAATCCCGAAACGAAGCATTACGCATTTAACTTGCTGGTTAGGAAATATCAGGAACGACTATACTGGCAAGTCCGCAAAATTGTTATTAGCCACGACGATGCCGACGATGTTATTCAAAATACTTTCCTTAAGGTATGGGGCGGGCTGGAGAACTTTCGGGAAGATTCCCAGCTCTTTACCTGGTTATACCGAATTGCCACCAACGAGGCATTAACGTTTCTGAAGAAGAAACGTACAAAATTGCTCCTCCCCATTGTTGATGTGGAACAACAGCTTGCTCGAACCCTTGAGGGCGATCCCTTTATTGATGGCGACAGCACAGCACTTAAGTTACAGAAGGCACTCCTTAAACTACCTGAGAAACAGCGCTTGGTCTTTAATATGAAGTATTTTGAGGAGATGAAGTACGAAGAAATCTCTGAAATCCTTGGCACCTCCGTTGGTGCGCTTAAGGCTTCGTTCCATCATGCTGTTAAAAAAATTGAAAAATTTTTAGAGGAGGATTAAACCTATACCTAAACATACTATCATAGTTTTAGAGAGATATAGCAATAGCGCATTTGGAAGGAGAATGATTATGAAAAGCATGGAGGAAAAATTCAACAAAAAGTTACCCTTTAAGGTACCGGAAGGCTACTTTGATAACCTACCTCTTAGGGTACAGGAGCGCATTGCAGCTACCGAAACACAGCACGAACCAAAAGGCCGATGGGTAACCCTTAAATCGCAGCTGGCATTTGCTGCCGGTTTTGCTTTCATGGCTTTGCTAAGCTATTTGGGTTATTACATGGCTCGCCCACTTATGGCTGATAAAAAGACCGTTAAAACCGATTACGTTGAAATTGTAAGCCGAACCATTTATGAGTTCGACGATATTGACCTTTACAAGGCCATTGAACAGAAAAAGAAAACCGATAGCCTTAAAGAGGTTTACAACGAAATTCCCCACAGGCTATACGTTAGGAGCAGCAACTGCATAACAATTATTGACGAAAAGAAAGAAATTAAACCATGAGGCAGCTCTTTAGGATACTAATCGTTTTTATATTTATTGCCCTGGGGGCAAAGGCTTACTCACAAACCAACGATACCGAGAAAGCCCTTAAGGCCGAAAAGGTTGCTTTTTTGACCAAAAAGCTCGATCTAACCCAGGATGAAGCCAAAAAGTTTTGGCCTTTATACGATGAGTACTGGGAAAAAAAGATTAAAATACTTAACGACCGTCGCAAGCTTGCCGATGACTTTATCCAAAACATAAACAACATAACCGATAAGGAAGCTGTTGATTATGCCAGTAGATATGTGGAGTCCCAAAAAAGGGAATCGGATCTGATAGCGGAGTATAACAAGCTACTCCTTCAAATACTCCCACCCAAGAAGGTTATGCTTCTGTACCAATCCAACTACGAGTTCAAGAATTACCTACTTCAAAAAGTTCAGGAAACAAAAAAATAGCTATAAACATCATAAGTTTTTAACTTTTTTTTACATTTGTCGGGTTACATGTTAATTCTTTTGAGGTAATGGTAAACGAGGAGAAAGTGACTGAATTGGTTGATTTGTTTATTCCGGCAACAACTGAAACACCTGAAATTAAATGTGAAAAGAGTTCAGGGCGAATAATGATGGTGGGCAACCTGATCCCTAGCGATCCCCAATCATTTCTTGCACCAATACATCGTTGGCTACAGAGCTACGTTACAACCTACACCCCACAAAATATAACCGTTGAGTTCTACCTAACCTTTATAAACGGATGCTCGGAGCATCACCTTGGGAAGCTACTGAAGTACCTTGAGGAGCTTCACATCAACGGGATGTCCGTTAAGGTTATTTGCCACTACGAGAATGAGGATTTGGACATGAAGGAATGGGGAAAAGATCTAAGCATGGCACTCCGAATCCCCATTGAGCTGGTTGAAATCAACTAAGAAATCAGCTTCAGTATAATACGTTACAGCAAAGCTTAATCGCTTTGCTTTTTTCGTTCCAATGCGGAAACTGCTTATATTTGCTAAAAAAATAGAAATGTCAATTAACGAGATTCAGGATGCAATAGTTGAGGAATTCAGCGTTTTCGACGACTGGATGGATCGCTACCAACAGCTCATAGAGTATGGCAAGGACTTGCCGCCTATAGATGAGCGCAAGCGGACAGAACAGTACCTAATACAAGGCTGCCAAAGCAAGGTTTGGCTCGATGCAGAGCTGCGCGATGGAAAAATCTACTTTACTGCCGATAGCGATGCCATAATCACTAAAGGAATTGTTGCGCTGCTAATAAAAGTTCTCTCGGGCCGCACCCCCGATGAGATTCTTAATGCTGAGCTTTACTTTATCGACAAAATTGGCTTAAAGGAAAACCTATCCCCTACCCGTAGCAACGGACTTGTTGCAATGGTAAAGCAAATGCGTATGTATGCCCTTGCCTTTAAGGCAAAAGCGGAGTGAACCGGTTAAACCTTATGAAACAAAAGCTGTTTCTTATAAAAAAATAGATATGCGCGACGAACTCGAAATTCAAACCGATATTGTCAAAACCCTCAAGGGCATTCACGACCCTGAAATACCGGTTAACATTTACGATTTAGGGTTAATTTACGAGGTTGATGTTGACGATAATCGTAAGGTTACCATAACCATGACTCTTACTGCTCCTAACTGCCCGCTTGCCGATCAGGTAGTTGAAGAGGTTCAGGAAAAGATTTCAAAAATTGATGGGGTAACCGAGGTAGAGGTACGCTTAACCTTTGACCCTCCCTGGGATAAAAGCCGTATGAGCGACGAAGCTATGCTGGAACTTGGCTTTCTATAACCATCGGTATAAAATGGAAAAGAAAAGCCAAAGCCGTGCTTACTTTCTGGCATCGTTTGTAGTTCTCTTTTGGGGCACATCGGCCACAGCTTTTAAAATCGGGTTAAGTCATACTGAACCGGTTCAGCTGCTTTTTTGGTCATCGCTTTCGGCCAGTATAATACTGTTTGTTGTTTTAGCATTTCAAAAAAAACTACCGCTATTAAAATTCACCAGCAAAAAGGAGATACTTTACTCGCTTGCCGAATCGGTTTTAAATCCTTTCCTATACTACCTTGTGCTTTTTAAGGCCTACAGCCTTTTACCAGCTCAGGTTGCTCAACCCCTAAATTACATTTGGCCAATAGTTCTGGTTGTTTTGGCGGCATTACTACTAAAGCACCCTCTTAGGTTTACTGATATAATTGCATTACTATTCAGCCTAATTGGCGTTGCATTCATATCGTCGCAAGGCAATGTCAATATTTTTGCAAAATCCAATCCGCTGGGAGTTCTACTGGCAGTAGGGAGTTCGGTAATTTGGGCTAGCTTTTGGATTGTCAACATGTACGATAAGCATCGCCCCGAAGAGGTTAAACTGTTTATAAGTTTTGCTTTAGCTACGGTTCTCACCCTGCTTTACATGGCTGCAACAAGGGATTTACCAGTTTTTAATCTGAAAGCTTTAGCCGCATCGGTTTACATTGGAGCATTTGAAATGGGCATAACGTTTGTGCTTTGGCTAAAAGCATTAAATAGCGCAACAAACACAGCCCGTTTAGGCAATTTTTCGTATCTTGTTCCGTTCGTTGCTTTAGTATTTGTGAGCCTGGTGCTCCGCGAAAAGATAGTATGGACTACTCTAGTAGGACTTATAGTTATTATTGGTGCCATTGTATTTCAACAACTTTTTTCTAAAAAGGATATTAAAGATGAACCGATTTAAACTAGCAATCCTCCTTTTATTAGGATTAGCAGCATTTACCTCGTGCGAGGATGACGAGCAAAAAGTAAATGTTAATAAAGAGGTTTACAACCTCATGAAGGATTGGTACTACTGGTACGACCAGTTGCCCAATGTTGATCCCAACAGCTATCCTGACCCCGTTGAGCTGGTAAAAGCCATCCGGGTTAACCCTCCCGACCGTTGGAGCTACGTTACCACTAAGCAGGAACTTGATGCCTACTATAAACAAGCCGCATATATAGGCTTTGGATTTGGTAGTGCATTTACAGCTGACAATAAGCTAATTATTACATTTGTTTTCAACACATCGCCACTTTATGCTAATGGTATTGGTAGAGGATGGGAAATTGTTAGTATCGATGGGCAAACCCCAACCCCCGATAACTACACTTCACTAATTGGCCCATCGGAGGTTGGTGTTACTAAAACCTTTGTGTTCAAATCGCCCTCAGGGCAAACGACTCAGCATACATTTAGTAAAGCCCAAATTGAAATGAATACCGTGCTGATGGATAGCGTTTACACCATTAACGGGAAAAAGGTTGGCTACTTTGTTCTGAAAGGGTTTATTGAAAAAACTGCCACTGAGCTTGGAACAGTATTTCAGAAATTTAAAAATGCCGGCGTAAGCGAGCTAATCTGCGACCTGCGCTATAATGGCGGCGGTCAGGTAAATGTTTCGCAGCTTTTAGGAAATCTTATTGGTGGTAGTATTGCATTTGGTAGGGTTTTTGGGCAGTATATTCATAATAACAAGCATTCCGACAAGAATAGTTACCTGTACTTTTCAACCAATGAGTACTCCATAGAAATTCAACGTGCGGTATTCATTACTACCAGCAGCACGGCATCGGCAAGCGAATTGGTAATAAATGCGCTAAAACCCCATATGGATGTAGTGTTGGTAGGAAGCAAAACACACGGAAAACCGGTTGGAATGTACACATTCCAGTTTAACGATCCAAGTATCGATTGGGCTATTGTTCCGGTATGTTTCAGCATAAGGAACTCCAAAAATGAGGGCGATTACTACGATGGTATTCCCGTAACCGTTGAAGCTGCCGATGATATATTTACACCCTTTGGAGAGGTTACTGAAAGTAGCCTGAATAGTGCACTCAACTACCTTGGACTTGGAACAAAGGCAGTAACCAAAAGTTATGTAACAGCTCAACCAATAACAGGGAAGGGACTATACGAAGAAATTGGCGCTTGGTAACCAACTGAAATCATTGGTATGGAAGGAATCCAATTATATCTTTGATTTTTTTCTTTAACCTTTATCCTTTATCCTTTAACCTTTATCCTTTAGCCTTTATTACATAACCTTTAACCTTTAAATTATGCGTACCATACTCGGTATCGATCCCGGAACAAATGTATTGGGTTATGGTATAATTCGGTGTAGCGGTCGAAATAATGCTAAACTGGTTGTGTTAGGTGTTATTGAACTTTCAAAATACCGCGATCACTACACAAAGCTAAAGGTAATATATGAACGGGTGCAACATCTGGTTGATGAATACAAGCCTAACGAGGTAGCCATTGAGGCTCCTTTTTACGGTAAGAATGTTCAAAGCATGCTAAAGCTTGGACGTGCACAGGGAGTAGCCATGGCTGCTGTTCTTTCACGCTCAATACCCATATATGAGTACGCTCCGCGTAAAATCAAAATGGCCATTACGGGTGTGGGTAGTGCATCCAAAGAGCAGGTGGCGGCTATGCTTAAAAATATACTTGGCGAAAAGGCTTTTGATAGTGAATACCTTGATGCAACCGATGGTTTAGCAGCCGCGGTTTGTCACTTTTTCCAAGGTGAACAGAACGAAACCGAAAGCAGGGTTTCCAGCTGGGAGGAATTTATTAGAAAAAATCCGGGACGAGTTAAAGATAAATAGTAAAAGACCCCGAAAAAATCGGGGTCTTTTTTTCTGTACTAAAATTTTATATGGTTCTACCCGGGTATTGCTTTAGTGCAACCTCCAAGCATTCCATGGCATTTCGGAGATCATCAACATTAAGCACGTAAGCTATACGCACCTCGTTCTTCCCAAGACCTGGAGTTGAGTAAAATCCGGTTGCAGGAGCAAGCATTACCGTTTGGTTTTTATGCTCAAAATGCTCAAGCAGCCACTGTGCAAACTTATCGCTATCGTCAATTGGTAAGCGAACAACTGTGTAGAAAGCACCTTTAGGCTTTGGACAGTAAACGCCATCCATCTTGTTTAGGGCCTCTACCATAAAGTTGCGTCGCTTGATGTACTCATCGTAAACCTCCTTGAAATACTCAGCAGGAGTATTAAGTGCTGCTTCGGCAGCAATTTGCCCGAACGATGGGGGCGAAAGACGTGCCTGAGCAAACTTCATGGCAGCAGCAATAACCTCTTTGTTGCGGGTAATAAGTGCCCCTATTCGAACTCCGCACATGCTGTAGCGCTTTGATACCGAATCCATTAGGATAACATTGTTCTCAAGCCCCTTAAGCATCATGGCAGAGTAATGAGTAATGCCATCGTAGCAGAATTCACGGTAAACCTCATCGGAGAAAAGGTAAAGGTCGTGTTTCTTTACAATGGTTGCAAGCTGCTCAAGCTCTTCCCTTGAGTAGAGGTAACCTGTTGGATTATTGGGGTTGCAAATTACAATACCTTTAGTCCTAGGGGTAATAAGCTTCTCAAACTCCTCAACGGGGGGTAGTGCAAAATCGTTCTCTATCCTGGAAACAATTGGTTTCACAACTACGCCTGCCTGAACGGCAAATCCGTTGTAGTTGGCGTAAAAAGGTTCAGGTATAATAACCTCATCACCCGGATTCAAACAGGTCATAAAGGCAATGGTAATGGCCTCCGACCCCCCAGTGGTAATAATCATATCGTTGTGGGTGATATCGATACCTAAGCCTTGATAATACTTGGCAAGCCCTCTCCTGTAGCTTTCAATACCTGCCGAATGGCTATACTCAACAACCTTCAAATCAGTACTCTTAACAGCATCGAGCGCTACCTGTGGGGTGGGTATGTCGGGTTGGCCGATGTTTAGATGGTAAACTTTTCGCCCCTTACGTTTTGCTTCCTCTGCATAGGGTACCAGCTTACGAATGGGCGAAGCTGGCATGGCTAATCCTTTTTCCGAAATCTTTGGCATGGTTAACTATTTTTGGTTTTCCTTTTGATAATTATCGCTATGACTTGGTTTAATTTCACCCTTTATGATTAGTAGGATTGGCTCAGGACTTGAATTGGTAAACACCCTGATGCTTTTCCTAAAAGTTCCAGTAATTGAAGTATTGTACTTTACGGTGATTGAACCCTTTTCATTTGGTTTTATGGGCTCCCGGGGCCACTCAGTTGCAGTGCACCCACATGACGCTACCACATTAGTAAGTATTAATGGCCTTGAACCGTTGTTTGTAAACTCAAATACGCGTTCGCCGTTGGAATTCTGTGGAATTGATCCGTAGTCAATTTCAGTAGTGGTAAACCGGATTGAAGGGTTTGCAGCAGCACTGTCCAAAACATTTTGGGCCCAGCCCCATAATGAGGTTGAGCCCAAAAGTATTGCAATAAATATTTTTTTCATTGCAAAAGCAATGTTTTTAAAAGGCGTAACTTACTTTACGCTATCCGTTTGCTCAGTTGGCATTGGGAAGTTTGGCAGAGCGCTGGGTTGAGTTTCCTTTATCTTGGACTCAATAGCCGATTTCTGTTCAACCTCAGGCTTTGGCATGGTGATGGTTGCCAGAAAGCTGAGTACTACTAGTGCAATGGCTAATGTCCAAGTAGCTTTTTCAAGAAAATCGGCAGTGCGGCGTACACCCATTATCTGATTCGATCCGGCAAAGTTTGATGCCAACCCTCCCCCCTTGGGGTTCTGGGCTAAAACGATAAGTATCAGTAAAATTGATACTATCACTACAAATGTCATTATAAATGTAAACATCGCTTATGGTAATTTATAGTTTAACTATCCTTGTTGTTGCTTTTTAAGCTTTTGAATTTGATCGGCAAAGTAACTACTTTTTTCTGGATATTTCAAACGTAATTTCTCATAAACCGAAATAGCTTTATCAATATACCCCTGGAGGGCATAAATCTCAGCAAGTGTTTCCGTTGCAAGTTCGTCGGGCTCAATAACGGAATTTACAGAGATATCTACAACCTCACCGGTGTCGGAACCCCTTTGCGGAGTAGCAGGACGCGGGATTGTAGGTTGCTCAGCAATAAACTTCTCAATTAAGTCAATTGGCTCAATACCTGACCCATTGCCATTTTCAATGAGTTCAAGAATGTCAGTATCATCGGTTTGCAAGGGTTTACTTTCAGGAATAATGGTTTTTGTTGGCTGTTCCCCGCTCTCAAGTAACTCAAGGGTGCTATTGGTGTCGTCTGTTTTCTTACGCGGCCGTCCACGCTTCTTGGGTGTTTTTGGCAAAGTTTCGGGAGCGGGTCTATCCTCTTCCCTTACCTCTGAAATAGGATTAGCGTTAGCTGCTTCAACACTATCATCGGCTTGAATGTTTGTGCTGGGGTTTTGAAGATTCGAGATTAGCATTGCAAAATATCGGCGGTCAGGGATAAAAAGGGCATGCTTGGGCAACTCGATTTTGAAATGTTCAGCATTGGAAATGAACATTTGCTGGAGCAATGCTGAACGCGCAGCGTTAAAGTAAGGGTACTTGTTTACCAGCTCAACCAGCTCGTTTGTGTTGATTTGTTCCCGTTTACCACCCTTTTCCAGTAGGCTGAAGAAACTTTGCTTGTCCATGGCTTACCAGTTTGATGCCGCTGCATTAAAAATATCATCGATTAGCTTTTCAACTATCTCCTGAACCAGCGCCTGCTCCACCTGGGAGAAATTCTGGCTACTACTAAATACAGCGTATTGCGAAAATGTTTTGTCAAAACTTTGTTTTGGGTCAATGGCGTTAACAAATTTCACCTTAACAGCAATGGTTAGCCGGTTTTGTGCAGCAATCTCATCGCCCTGAATAGCCATTGGCGAAACATCATAGGTTACAATCTGGCCGGAAAAGGCAAAATCGCCAAAATCGGCAACCGGTGTTAAACGGGTTTGGGTTAAAAATCTATTTTTTAACTCCTCGGTAATATAGTTGGCCAAGGTTGGATTTACAATGCTTGCAAGATTCTGGAAGAGCTGAACGCTATATGTTTTGGCCTCAGGGGGAATTGATGCCCCAGTAAAGCTATAGCTCACCTTGCAGCTATTCTGCGAGATCAACGTGAATACTAAAATTAGCGGTATAATGAACTTTTTCCTGGACATAATCAAAGGTTAATATTGTACTCCTTAATTTTTCGGTAAAGCGTGCGTTCTGAAATTCCCAACTCCATGGCAGCCCATTTTCGTCGGCCATTATGCTTTTCAAGTGCCTTAACTATCAACTCCTTCTCCTTTTCCTCCAACGAGAGGGTTTCCTCCTGAATTTCCTCAGTATCCTGAATATCATTTATATCCTTTACAAACGACTTTGTTTCCGTACCACGAGCAGGTGCCGATGAGATAATTGGATCAACATGCGTAACACCTAAATCCTGAAATACAGGCGATGAACGGACGTGCTCAGGGGAAACCACGCCATTGCGCATGAGATCGAAAACAAGCTTCTTTAGCTCATTCATGTCGCTGCGCATGTCGTAAAGTATCTTGTAAAGTATTTCCCGCTCTGTGGCAAAGGTTTGCTCATCAACAACACCCTTCTTGTGGTAAAGGGTTGGCAGGCGCGAAGCGTTATAGTCAGGAAGGTAACGTAAAAGTGTTTCGGAATCGATTACCCTTTTCTGCTCAATTATCGAAATTTGCTCTGTTACATTCTTGAGCTGGCGGACATTTCCTGGCCAGTAGTATGAAATTAGAACCTTGCGAGCCTCATCGTCGAGTGCAATTGCTGGCATCCGGTACTTTTCAGCAAAATCGGTAGCAAACTTGCGGAAAAGCAACGGAATATCATCCTGCCTCTCGCGTAATGGCGGAATAAAAATGGGCACCGTATTCAAGCGGTAGTATAAATCCTCGCGGAACTTGTTTTCAGCTATTGCATCAACAAGATTTACGTTAGTTGCGGCAACCACACGCACGTTGGTCTTTTGAACCTTTGAAGAGCCTACACGAATGAACTCGCCTGTTTCCAAGACCCTAAGAAGCCGAACCTGCGTGGATAAGGGCAATTCACCAACCTCATCAAGAAAAATGGTGCCGCCATCGGCAACCTCAAAGTAACCCTTTCGGCTATCGGTTGCACCAGTAAAAGCACCTTTTTCGTGTCCAAATAGCTCCGAATCGATTGTACCCTCGGGAATGGCACCGCAGTTAACCGCAATGTATGCTCCGTGCTTGCGAGCGCTGTAGCTGTGAATGATTTGAGGAAAAACCTCCTTTCCGGTACCGCTCTCGCCGGTAATAAGTACCGATAGGTCAGTAGGGGCAACCTGCCGCGCAATATCAATTGCCCTATTCAAAGCTGGCGAGTTACCAATTATTCCAAACCGTTGCTTAATACTTTGGACTTCCATTTTTAATTGTTAACTGACAAAATTACATATTTTTCATGAGCTCTGCCACACAATGGCGAGATTTTATGTGAAAGTTTGTTGGGTTTCACTAAATATGGCATAAACTAAAGCGGATAGCCCCAATGCCTTAACTTTTCACTGTCCACCCATTGGGATAATGATTGGTTCGACTCCCTGAACCGCGATTCAATCCATATATGAACCTCTCTATCAAACTTAAACCTAGGAAAACTAAAATGCCTATCAATGGCAAGTGTTATTTGTCTTGAATACCTGTATAAAAAGGGAACATTAAGAAAATACTGCTTAAAAGGAGTATTGCCAAGTGTAAACCGGTTAAGGAAACGTTGCTTTTGCAATGCCAGCCAAGAGTAACGCATGTTTACTCTTTTGTATGAGAGATTTTCCGGTAACTCAAGCTTCAAATTGCTACAAAAATGAGCAATGAACTGCTCGGGGTTTTCAGCAAAATCCTCGTAGAGAAAAACATGAACCTTTTCCTTTCCAAAAAGCGTGATGTATAACTCTATCAGCTTACTATAATCAAAGAGTTTTGGGTTAAAAAGATGGTAGCGCATAAATGGCTTGTTGAACATCGGCTTAATCCCCAAAAAACGTGAAGGAGAGTATGTACCCCCGGCCATTATGTAATGGCTATAGGCTGACTCAAGCGCTGTATGTTGGTTTCGTATAAAAATAACCACCTGCGAGTCGGGCAAAACCTTGTGGAGCCGTTCCGACATTAGCTTGGCAAATTCTCCATTCCCAAAACCGATATCCAACCCCCCAACAAGAATCTCATCGCAAATCACAACCCTTTTACTTCCAGCGTAAGGAGTTAACCACCCTTTGAATTGGTCAGGTGAGAAGGAAAAAATATCTTTAAATACAAGCCTCTTAAAAACATCAGCCCTTCTTACAAAATAAATATCTGTTAATTTGGAGTAAAATTCCTCCTGGAACCATTTGGTTGCAGTTTTAGGGTAGCCAATATGTAAAATTGAGGCGCTCATAGGTAATAGTCAAAGTTCTCCAGCACCTGTTTATCGAAATACCTTGTAAGCTCACGATTGTGCTGGCTGTAAAAATTTTTGATATACTCCAAATCCTTTTTGCTCAGAAAATCATCCTCGTTCAGGTAGCGTCCGAAAACGGGCATTGGGTTAAGGTACTTTATAACCCCACGACCAACGGTTGTCATACCTGGTATGTGGCAAATAAATCGTTTACGACCCACCGGTTTCTTGTAAAAATGATTGACCATCTTAAGTAAGGGCATACAAAAACGCCTTAAACCCCTGTTGGTGGGTGTGTAGCTAATGCTATCCCAATCGACCACAAAACCAAATTCCTGGCAAAATTTTTCCATGAATTTCCTGTTGTTCATCTTAAAATCTTCATACAGGAAAACCTTTACCTGATTGCTGCCAAATAGCTTAATATAATGCTCAATAAGCTTACTATAAATCAGATGTTCAAAGCTGAAAACCTCGCCTGAATACAACCAACGCTTAAAGCTATATGTCCCGCCGTTTTTAATATACTGCTG
>NZ_JBBFKU010000042.1:0-26185 GCF_037481895.1 Tenuifilum sp. | reverse complement strand
GGTGAAGCTATTGTCATGTTGAGATAAGCGAAACGTCGCATGGGGTCTATTAGAGATCCTTCACTCCGCTCGGGATAACAATGGTAGTAGTTGTTTGTTAATTATAGGCCTTGCCTAAAATTTTAACATTAATTATAGCTATCATTATGGGCATATGCTTACATTTGTGAAAAATATTATGAGCATATGCCAAGAAACAAGTGTCCACGGAGAATCTGCCATTCCCCCGATATTCATTTATTCAAGCCTGCCGGTAAACCCTTACACTTGATGGAAATCGTAGTTTTAGAAGCTGACGAACTTGAGGCAATAAGGCTTGCTGACGGTATAGGTTTGTATCACGAAGAAGCAGCAAAACAAATGGGGGTTTCAAGGCAAACCTTTGGGCGGATACTTGAGCAGGCAAGGAGCAAGGTGGCAAAAGCGCTTACAAACGGTATGGCTCTTAGAATCAATAAAAGCCAACCTGAAATATTCTGCGATCAGGAGAATAACCAGAATTCAGAACACATTTGATATATAGAGAATAAGTGGTTTACTAACAAAAAAAATGATTATGAAAATTGCAGTACCAACCAGACATGGCCATGTTGATGAACATTTTGGTCATTGTGAGTTTTACACGGTTTACACCATTGAGAACGGCAAAGTAACAGCAAAGGAAACACTTGGATCGCCCCAGGGTTGTGGCTGTAAATCGAACATTGCATTTGATTTACAACAAATGGGTGTTGAAATAATGCTTGCAGGAGGAATAGGTTCAGGAGCTATAAATGTGCTTGCAGCCCACGGCATTCAGGTTGTTAGGGGTTGCTCAGGAAATACCGATGAGGTAGTTGACCTCTACATCAACGGAGAGTTAACGGACTCAGGAGAAAGCTGTAGCCATCATGAACATCATCATGGCTCACACCATGGCGAACATGGTCACTCGTGTAACCATTAACACGTTTTGAATAAACTCATTGCGGTTGATAAATAGAAATACCTGAGGAATAAACATTAACCCGGGTTGCACATTGCAATGGTGTGTAATCCGGGTTTAATCATCAAACTTATCCATTCGCCGAACGTTCTCCATTCCCTTAACCTTCATAATATTTAGTATCAGGTTGTTAAGGTGAGTAACATCATGCACGTATAGGTCAATAAAGCCCTCAAAAATGCCATCGTGGCTTTCGATATGGAATTTGCGAATGTTCACCATTAGCTCATCGGAAATCACTTTGGTAAGCTCACTGATAATCCCGATTCGGTCCATTCCGTTAACCTCAACACGGGCGAGGAACGATAGGGCTTTCTGGGTGGTCCACTTTGCAGCAACAATCTTATCGCCATGTTGAGCCATGAGCCTAACAGCCTCGGCACAGGTTGCCTTGTGAACAATTACAATATCATCGGGCGAGAGGTACCCAATAACCTCGTCGCCTGGAATTGGGTTGCAGCAATTTGCTACAAGATATGACGGGTTGTCGGAGTCAGTGTCGGCGCCCAGCACTATGGGCTTTTTTAAGTCGTACTTTGTTTGAATTTCGCTTTCGGGCTCTACCTTTTTAGCGCCAAAGCCAAGCTGCAACTTCCAGTACTTAATCCACTTGCTTTGGGTATTTTTTTTCAGGATCTTTTTCAGGTTATCGAGGTTGATAAGCCCTGAGCCAATTTTGGCATAAAGTTCATCCTTTGATGAAACCTCATAAGCTGGTAGAATTTTCTTGAATACACGCGATGAGGGCTGAATACCCATCTCTAAAAGTTTTTCCTCAAGCAATTGCTGCCCCTTCTCTATCCTATTCTTTACTTCACCTTTAAGGGCGTTTTTAATGGCTGCTTTAGCTTTGGCCGTAGTAGCAAAATTGAGCAGTTCCCATGTTGGTTTTTGTGAGGCTGCAGTTATTATTTCTACCTGGTCGCCCGTGTTGAGCTGATAGCTTAATGGAACCAGCTTATGGTTAACCTTGGCACCTATAGCTCTATTCCCAACCTCAGTATGAATTTCATAGGCAAAATCGAGGGCGGTTGCTCCCTTTGGCAGGCTTCGGGTTTCGCCTTTTGGAGTAAATACAATAATCTCGGAGGTAAACAGGTTTAGCTTAAACTCGTCGAGGAACTCAAGTGCATTTTCTTGTGGATTTTCCAGCATCTCCCTAACGCGTCGAATCCACTTATCGAGTTCATTTTCCTGGCTGGTAGCATCCATTTCCTTGTACCGCCAATGCGCAGCAAAACCCCGTTCTGCAATTTCGTCCATTCGGCGTGAGCGAATTTGGACCTCAACCCACTTCCCGTCAGGTCCCATCACGGTACAGTGCAGGGCTTCGTACCCGTTAGCCTTTGGGGTGCTAACCCAATCGCGCAACCTGTCGGGCTTTGGCTTGTAAATATCAGTAATCAGCGAGTAAATGTGCCAGCACTGGGTTTTTTCAGGTATGTGGGGGTAGGGATTAAAAACTATGCGGACTGCAAGTAAATCGTATATCTCCTCGAACGAAACGTTCTTGGTTTGCATTTTTTTCCAAACTGAGTAAACTGATTTTGGTCTTCCACTGATCTCAAAATCGATGTTATTCTCTTCAAGTTTCTGAATAATTGGTAACGAGAAGTGATTGATAAGTTGCACCCTTCGCTTCTCGTTGTCGGCAATTTTACTTCTTATCTCTTCGTATACTTGAGGGTAACGGTATTTTAAGCTTAGGTCCTCAAGCTCTGTTTTAATGGCGTAGAGTCCTAAACGGTGAGCCAGTGGTGCATATAGGTAGATGGTCTCGCTGGCAATTTTCATTTGTTTGGTAGCCGGCAGCGACTCAAGAGTTCGCATGTTATGTAACCTATCGGCCAGTTTAATAAGTATTACACGAATATCGTCGGCAAGGGTTAAAAGAATTTTCCTAAAGTTTTCGGCCTGAATGGTTGAGTTTGCATCAAAAACATCGGTAATCTTGGTTAATCCATCGATGATGGAGGCAATCTTCTTTCCAAAAATCCTTTCGATATCCTCAATGGTATAGTCGGTATCCTCTACCACATCGTGCATAAGGGCACAGGCAACAGCTTTTGCGCCCAGTCCAATCTCGCTGGTCACAATTTTTGCTACTGCAATGGGATGAAGGATATAGGGTTCGCCCGATTTTCTGCGAACGCCTTTATGTGCCTCGTTGGCAAGGTTAAAGGCTTTTACCACCAGTTCCTTGTCCTCGGGTGAAGTACAACGAGTGCAGCTATTAAGCAAATCCTCAAAATGCGATTGTATAAGAAGTTTTTCCTCGTCGGTTTGCAAACTCATACTATTTCCAATTAGCTATTTTTTGGGGTAAACCACCGAGATGCTTCCGGTTTTAATAATATCACCAGCATCGGTTGTGCTAACTACTAAACGGTAAACATAGGTTCCCTCTTTAACGTACTCACCACGGCTATTGCGTCCGTCCCAACCCTGGTTACCATGGTAAACTACACCACCCCACCGGTCGTATATGGTTAAGGTAAAACTGGCTTCAAAATCGATAACCGGTTTGAAAAGGTTACGCTCATGGCCATTTTCGCTTCTGGGATCATTTGGGGCAATGGCAGTAGGCATTGTTACCCCGGGTAATATTTCTGTCCATATTTCACGTGATCGGCTTAGTGTAACGGTATCGTTAGTGGGGGAGAGCTCTAATGCCTCAATGTAGTAGTTGAACCTTATTCTGTAAAGTGGGCTTTGGCCTTTAAATCCGGTTAGATCGTCGGAATATTCTGTAACCGACAGTCCACTGGCAATCCGTTCCAGATTACCCGGACCTGAAATATCATCGTTAATGGTAAAAGATCGTCTATAGATTGAATACTCAATCCTATTACCAGCCCTATCGGGTTTACGCTGGGTATCGAGGATTAGAGGATTCCACTGAATACTTACCACATTGCCCTTGGGGCTTAGGCGAGGTATGATGGTGTTGCAGAGATTTGAAACCAGAACGGCATCGTTGCAACCGTTATAGGCATCAACTTTATAGTAAAACGTGCGGGTGCGGGCAGCCCAGGTATCGTTGGTATCGATACTCATACTTTTAGTGGGTACATCGAACCCTTCAATGATTTTTGCACTGAAAATGCTTTGAGCGGTATCGGGTTGTTCCCAGCGCCAAAGCTTGTAATCGCTAACGCGGCTATTGGGATCGATGGTGTAGTAAATTCTATTACCATTGTTGGTTGCTATAACGCTATCGACACTGACATAGGTTGGCCTACGGGCCATTTTGGTATGGATCAGGTATAGGTTGGAGTAACTCTCATAGCCTGTATCCATTCGGGTTGCTTTGATGTAAAAGAAATAATCCTGGTTTTCCTGAACATCCCTAACACTATGCCTATTGCTATATCCATCGTAATCGCCAATTTGAGTATAGGCACTCCAGTTGAGGTCGTTCCCCATGTAGAGCTGATAGCGTATATTGCGGTAAGGTGCGGAGGCATTCAAAGGCCAGGCTTCATAACCAACCCAAGAAACATCAATTTTGGCATTGCAGCTATCGTAGCTTGCAGTTATCCATACCTGGGAATGCTTTACAGTCATTTGGCTTGGCTCAAATGCACCCATTGATGCTACCCGGTAATAAACCCTTTGTCCATTTCCGTTTGCACCAACATGGGTGTACTGAAAAGTGTTCTGGTCAACCGTAGCAATGGGATCCCACCCATCGGCATCGGGGTCAATGGGGTTGCGGGGGACGTAAATAATGTAACCCGATGGATCGGCTATTTGGGGTTCATGGGGTGGTTTAGTCCAAAATATTGTTACATCCCCATTATCCAGGTTGTTGGTGATATAATCGAGCCTTGGCGGGTTTGGCTTATCGCTAAACTGCGCCCAAAGTGTTGGCATATAAAAGGTTAAGCCAATCATCAACATTACATGTCGTAGCTTTTTCATACGCTTTACTCTTTATACCCTCTAATTTTTTGGCTTCCGGCAATGCTAACTACCATACTTTCAACATCCAGGTATTTTTTTGCCAACTCCAAAAGCTGTAAGGGTGTAATTTCATTGATTGTTCTAATCAGATTATCGATATACCCAAAATCAAGGTTATTGAACTGGAAAAGGCTTGCAAGGCTGTCGGCAATGGCAAAAGGGCCATCGAAGGTTCTAAGTATTTGACCAGTCATGTAGCCTCTAACAAGTTCCAACTCATCGTTACTTACTGGTTCTGACTGTAATTTAAGCATTTCTTTAAATACCTCATCTACCGTATTTTCGGCAAAGGCTGAACCAACCTCAGTTGAAACAACCAGCACCGACAGCTCAGCCATTGGGATTATAAATGAGGATATGCCATAGGTATACCCCTTTTCCTCCCTGATATTGCGCATAAGGCGAGAGCCAAAGTAACCACCCAGTATGGTATTAAGAACAACCAACCCGGGCATATCGGGGTGGTTGCGCTTGGGTAAAACCCTGCCAATACGCAAAGCTGCCTGAACTGCATCTTTCTTATACGAAAATACTCTGTAATCGGTTGTAGTAAATGAGGGTAACCCTAACTCAATTTCACCGCATTGTTCAAAAATGGGGTTGGTAAAACCTTTTAGTATAAAATCGACCTGTTTAGCATCTACCTTGCCAGCAATAACAATCAAACCATTTGAGGCTTTATGGTAACGATTACGGAACTGTGATATATCGGCTTGTGTAAGCCCATCGTAATCATTGGGGATGGCAAAAGAACCATAGGGATGGTTGCTTCCGAAAAGAGCACTGAAAAACCGTTGGCGTGAGAGGGTGGACACTTTTTCCAGATCGACCAATAATGATTGTTTCCCCTTTTTGCAAAAAAGTTCCAGCTCGTGCTGCGGGTAATTAGGATTTGTTATGATATCAGCAAAAACATCCAATGAGCGGTAAAAGTGTTTACCAATAGTGTAAAAGGTAACCGATGCAAAATCGCGTGAGAATGAGGGTTCAAGAAAACTGCCGTAAAAATCTAACTCTTCGGCAATTTGCTGCGATGTTCTACTAGTTGTTCCCTCGCTTAGCAGGGAGATGGCTGCATTTGCCACTAACGATTTAGGCTGATAGCGCGTTCCAGCCCTAAAAATTACCTCAACCCTTGCTAAATCCTGACTACCTGCATTAATTACCAAAACCTTAAATCCATTATTAAGATCAATAATATCAGGCGTAGGTATCTTAATGCTTGAAACAGCTACCCTTTGAGGCTGAACAGTCCTATCAATATTTTGTGATGTCATATTTTATCCCTTACCATTTATTTTTGATTTGTAGTAGAGCGTGGAGCTGTTTTTTACATCAAGGGTGCTGGCTGCAACTCTTCTAATATCTTCATTGGTTACCGAGCTATACCTTTGCAGCTCATTATTTAAAAGATTTGCATCACCCAACATCTCGTAGTATGCCAAATTCATGGCGTTATTTAGCACGTTTTCCTGCTCAAACAGGAAGTTAGCCTCAAACTTATTCTTAACCTTTTCCAGCTCATTAGCATCAACTAAAGTGTTTTTAAGCTCTTCAACCTCACGGGTTAATGCCTCCTCTGCCTCCTCAAAGGTTGTAGAATTGTAGAGTTGTCCGGTTAGAATGAATAATCCCTCATCTACGTCGCCTGTAATGTAAGCATTTACTGAGCTGAAAAGCTGTTTTTCCTTCACCAGTCGCTGGTATAAACGCGACGATCGGCCGTTTGATAGCAAATCGGAGAGTAAGTCCACTGCAGGGTAATCGGAATGCATACGGTTACATATGTGGTAGGCCTTATAAATGGCGTTGAAAGGAACTTCGCGCTCCAGGGTAAGGAAACGGGGTTCGGTTTGCTCAGGTTCTCTTGGAATGCTTTTATTTGCAAGTTTACGTGGTTCAATGGAACCAAACCATTTTTGGGTAAGCTCCAGAATTTCATTGGGGTCAACAGGGCCTGCCACACAAAGTATTGCGTTGTTTGGGGCATAATGGCTAAAGAAGAAATTTTTCACATCGGCTAATGTGGCGCGGCTTATATGCTCGGGCGACTGCCCTATGGTTGGCCAACGGTATGGGTGAACCTTGTAGGCCAAAGGCCGAAGATACAACCAAATATCACCGTAAGGTTGGTTTAGGTATCGCTGGTTGAACTCTTCCAGCACCACACTTTTTTGTATATCGAGGCTTTTCTGCGAAAAGGCAAGGCTAAGCATTCTGTCGCTTTCAAGCCAAAAGGCTGTTTCGATATTTTCGGCAGGAACGGTAATGTAGTAGTTTGTTAAATCGTTGGATGTAAATGCATTATTCTCGCCCCCTACCCTCTCAAGCGGTTCATCGAATACAGGTATGTTGGCCGAACCACCAAACATTAAATGCTCAAACAGGTGGGCAAAGCCTGTTCGTTCCGGGTCTTCGTTTTTTGAACCCACACTGTAAAGCAGATTAAAGGCTGCAATGGGAGTGCTATAGTCAGTGTGAACTATTAGCACTAAACCATTATCAAGCTTATATTTCACAAAATCGATCATACTAAAAAAAATATCTTCAATATTAGCTATTTTTGTTGATGTTTTAGGCATACTGAATAGAGTTTTAAAAGCAATGTCGATATTTTGAGGCATTGCTAAACTTTTTTTAAATTAGCATCATGCTTAGTGAGGGCTTTAAAATATCGTTATCAAGGTTCTGGGCAATTTTTCGCAGCTTAGGCGAACGAAGAATCACACTGATTTTAAGTTTTGTTATTGGACTTTTAAGCGGTGTTGCCGGTGTTGTACTAAAAAATACGCTTCACTGGGTTAGAGATTTTGTAGGCGGATTAGTGCCCATGAACACTGCCAGCTTGCTTTACTTTGGTTTACCTACAATAGGGATTTTACTAACCCTACTATTTGTTCGATACCTCATTAAAGACGATTTAAGCCACGGAGTAACCAAGGTTTTATATTCAATCTCGCGACAAGGCAGCAAGCTAAAGCCCCACAACATGTTCAGCTCTATTGTGGGTAGCGCCCTTACCATTGGCTTTGGTGGCTCAGTGGGAGCTGAGGCTCCTATAGTGCTTACAGGGTCGGCAATTGGCTCAAACGTAGGGAGCTTTTTCAGGATGAACTACAAAACCCGCACACTGCTCATTGGATGCGGTGCAGCAGGCGCCATAGCATCAATTTTTAAAGCACCCATAGCAGGTATTGTTTTCACCCTGGAGGTGCTAATGCTCGACCTTACCACCGCATCCATTGTGCCGTTGCTAATTTCGGCCGTTACGGCATCGTCGGTTAGCTATTTCCTGATGGGGCGTAATGTGGTGTTTGCCTATGATGTTATTCGGCCATTTGCACTACACAATATTCCCTGGTTTGTGCTGCTTGGTATTTTTTGCGGGTTGGTATCGCTTTATTTTATCAGAACAATCTGGCGGATTGAGAAACGCTTTAAGCAAACCCGGAGCCCATACAAAAAATGGATAGCAGGGACTTTAATTCTTGGCGCGTTAATCTTTGTTTTTCCACCGCTTTTTGGCGAAGGTTATGATGTTCTACAGGCTCTGCTCGATGGCCGATCGGAGTATATCTTTCACAACAGCCCCCTATATGAATTTCAGAATAACTACTGGCTGCTAATCGGCTCGCTCTTTCTGATCATTGCCCTAAAAGCGGTTGCAACTGCTGTAACCAATGGAGCCGGAGGGGTTGGAGGGATTTTTGCACCATCGCTTTTTATTGGTGGTATTTCAGGTTTTTTAGTAGCAAAGCTTATTAACCAGTTCAACTTTATTGATGTATCGGAAAGCAACTTTGCCTTGGTAGGAATGGCAGGAACCATGGCCGGTGTAATGCATGCCCCCTTCATGGCTATCTTCCTAATTGCAGAGATTACTGGGGGCTACGCTCTATTTGTACCCCTAATGATAACCTCAACCATTGCATACCTCACCATTATGTACTTTGAACCCCACTCCATTTACACTAAGCGTTTAGCCATGCGTGGCGAGCTTATAACCCACCACAAGGATAAAGCAGTGCTCACCCTGCTTAACGTTAGCAAGGTCATTGAAACCGATTTTTTACCCATTGAACCCACTGAGACACTTGGTTCGCTTGTTAAAAAGGTAAGCCAGTCGCGCCGGAACGTTTTTCCTGTGGTAACTACCGATGGCAAGTTTGTAGGCATAGTAATGCTCGACGACATAAGGCCAATCATGTTCGATGCCTCACGCTACGATACCACAACCGTTCAGGAAATTATGAACCTGCCACCCGAGATTATCACAATTAACGAGTCCATGGAATCGGTCATGAACAAGTTTGAGTACTCCAAGGCGTGGAACTTACCTGTGGTTGATGGCGATAAGTATGTGGGGTTTGTATCAAAATCAAAAATATTCTCGGTTTACCGCAACCTGCTCATTGAGTTTTCGGAGGAGTAGTAGGGTCAGCTGTTAGTGTAAAGCGTTTGGTTTTTGGTGTTAACCCAAATAAATAGCAAGGGGACTTTAAGGAATGTAACTACCAACTTCAAACTATTTCCATTAACTTTGCACCATTAATTTTTATGGCATGGAAATAAAGGATGTGGTGTATAGCCGCAATGTGGTTGAGTTTGTAACGGTGGCAAAGGAGTTCTGCGCTTTTCTTGAAGGTTGCGAAAAGCACACCGCAAAATCGTTTGTTGGGGCCTGCAACAAGGTGCTTCCCCTACTCTACTACAAGGCAACCCTTTTGCCCGAAACCGAACCGGTTTACGACGAAAACAACGAACAATTTGTTACCGAGAGCGATTACTCCTCGGTAGAGAACAAGGTGGAGTATTTGCTCGGGCAACATAACCAGTATGTAGAGGTAAACGACCCCCGAGTGGACGAACTAACCGGCCTATATACCGCAAGTATAGCCGAGTACATGGCCGATATCTACCAGGATCTAAAAAACTTTGTTTTGCGGTATCAGGTAGGGAATACCTATGTGATGAACGATGCCCTTTGGGAGTGTATCAATAACTTTAAGGACTTCTGGGGTATCAGGTTGGCAAATCTTATAAGAGCCTTCCATATACTGGCGCATCAAAATATCGACCTTGATAATATAAAGCATCCCGACCAAGGCGAGGGTTCCGAACGCGATACCTCCGACTGGTTTGTTACACGCCGCCAGCAGGATATGGATCATAATGAGCTAATGTAATGTTTGCATCCAGTATCGATAAGGAAACCCTAAACACTTTACCTCGAATCCATTTTACGGGGCAAATTGTTGTTGCCGAAGAGGAGAGCGATTTGTTACAATGGTTACCCATTTTATGCCAGGAGAAAATAATTGGCTTCGATACTGAGTCGAAACCATCGTTTAAGAAGGGTAAGATAAATGGAATCTCATTACTGCAGCTGGCAAACAGCAATTTGGCTATTCTTGTAAGGCTAAAGAAAACAGGCATCCCGGATACCCTTAAAGAATTTTTGGAGAACCCCGAAATAGTTAAGGTTGGCGCAGCCATACACGACGATCTGAAGGGACTGCAAAAACTAAATCGCTTTACTCCGAACGGATTTATTGACCTTCAACGTATAGCGCCAACCTATGGTATTGAGGAGCTGAGTGTAAAAAAACTCTCGGCGGTGGTTCTGGGAGCTACTGTTTCCAAGGGGCAACAGCTAAGCAACTGGGAAGCCGATGTGCTTACCGAAGCACAAAAAGTATATGCATCGACCGATGCTTGGGTATGCAGGGAAATCTATCTTAAACTCATATCACACACCCCGAAACAAGAGCATTAATGGAACGACCCAGAATAACTCTCAAACCCGGTAAAGAGCAATCGCTTCTAAGGTTTCACCCATGGATATTTTCAGGCGCAATTAAATCGGTAACCGAGATGCCCGATGAAGGGCAGGTGGTTGACGTATTAGGCTCTGATGGTAAGTTTCTGGCTACAGGACACTTTGCCTCAGGATCAATTGCTGTCAGGGTTTTATCGTTTCAACCCGTTGAAATTGATAGAACACTCTGGTTAAGCCGAATAAGCAATGCCCTTAACCTTCGCAGGGCCATAGGCCTATATCCAAATACCGATACAAATATTTTCCGCTTGGTTCATGGTGAGGGCGACCTTTTACCTGGACTAATAGTTGACATTTATGGCGATACTGCCGTAATGCAGTGCCATTCGGTTGGAATGTACCTGGCGCGCACCGAAATTGCCAATGCAATAATGCAAGTCCTCTCCAATACCGTAACCGCCGTTTACGATAAAAGTTCAGGAACATTACCATACCGTGAAAAATACACCCCATCCGATGGGTACATCGTCGGATCCGAAAATGTCAAGGTGCCATATTTGGAGTATGGAAATAAATACCACATATCGTGGACTGATGGCCAAAAAACAGGTTTTTTCATCGACCAGCGCGAGAATAGGCTACTGCTGCAATTGTACGCCAAAGGCAAATCGGTACTTAACACATTTGGATACACCGGAGGATTTTCGGTATCGGCTCTAAAGGGTGGAGCCACTGAGGTTATTACGGTTGATAGCTCGGCGCAAGCAATTACTCTGGCCAACCAGAATATTGAGCTAAACTTTGGCGGTAATACTCCGCACACCGGCGTAGCCATGGATACCTTTGAGTACCTAAGAACCTGTAACCGAAACTTTGATATCATTGTGCTTGACCCACCTGCCTTTGCCAAACATAACGATGCCCTACGAAATGCCTTACAAGCCTACAAAAGGCTTAACCTTGCTGCTATCCGTAGGTTGAACCCTGGCGGATTACTTTTCACATTCTCCTGCTCGCAGGTGGTTAGTAAAACCGATTTCCGGAATGCGGTTTTTTCGGCAGCAGCCATTTCAGGTCGTCAGGTAAGCATTATTCATCAGCTTACTCAACCTGCTGATCATCCAATAAACATTTACCATCCGGAGGGTGAGTACCTGAAAGGACTCGTGTTAAGTGTGATGTAAATTATCACCTTACAAACACCCACTTAGTAGCATTAGAAAGGGGATCGCTAAAGCTATACCCCTCGTAATCGAAGAGTTTTAAATCTTCTGCATTCACTATTTTGTTCTTTACCGCAAAGCGTGCCATAAGTCCGCGAGCCCTCTTTGAAAGTATTGGAATTACCTTTAGCCCCTCAGGGCGATTCTCCTTGAATTCAATGGTAATAAACCGATCACCAAAATGCTTATCGTTAATAGCCCTGGAATACTCCTTTGAAGCAAGGTTAACCAAATACCCATCACTTACATTCTGGTCAAGTAACCCCGTAATGCTATCACCCCAAAAATCGTAAAGCGATTTATGTTGCCCAACCTGAATCTTGCTTCCCATTTCTAAACGGTATGGTTGCATGAGATCAAACGCCCTCAATACTCCGTATAATCCCGAGAGCATAAAAATGATTCGATTGGAAAATGCAAGTTCATCATCAGTAAAATCGGTAGCCTGTAATCCTTCATACACATCGCCGGCAAAGGTAAGGATTGCAGGTGTGCAGTTTTCGGGAGTAAAAGGCAAATGCCAATTGGCGTACCTTGTGAAATTGAGGTCAGCAATATCTTGACTAACATCTAATACATCTTTTAGCTCAACCGGGCTATAAGTCTTTAGCTGTTTCACAAGTTCCTGAGCCCTATCAAGAAAAACAGGCTCAGAGTAAATTTTACCTGCCACTTTAAAGTTGCTTCTCAAGGTTTTTGCAGGCGAAAGCACTATGCAGTAGTTCGTGTAATTTCCCATATCTCATAATTTTTTGTTTTCTGTTTCAATTTCAGAAATTTGTTGTATCTTTAAATTAGAAACAAAGTAGAGTATACTGGGTTCAAAGGATGAGTAATAATAGCTTACCAGTTTTTAAAAGTAGTAAAAATGTTTGCCACAAGTGGTGGACTGCTATATTTATTGTCATTTCCTTAATAGCGCTTGCTTTACCTTTACAAAGTTTTTCCAGACCCGGTACAAAGGTTATACTCCAGCTCAAGTGGAAGCACCAGTTCCAGTTTGCTGGGTACTACGCTGCCATTGAAAAAGGATTTTACGCTCAGGAAGATCTTGATGTTGAGCTCAAGGAGTTACCCCAAAACACAAATGTGATTACCGAGGTTCTTGAAGGTAGAGCTCAGTTTGGGATAGCCAATGCCGACATAATAATACATTACGTTAATGGAGCCCCCGTTGTTGTGCTTGCACCCATATTCCAGTCAAGCCCAGCTGCACTTGTGTCACGAGCCGAGCGTAATATTACCAGACCACAGGATATTGCTGGCAAAACCATTGAAATAAATGCAAAAAAATCGGGTTCGGTTGAAGTGCTTACCATGCTTAGCCTTGAGGGTGTTAAACCCTCGCAGTACCAAGTAACGGAATCGTCGCTTTCACTTAACAAGCTGCTGAATAACCAAACCGATGCCAGTGAGGTTTACCTGACAAATGAACCCTATTTCCTCGAAAAATTTGGGATTCCCTATAACCTGATTCTACCCCATAAGTATGGCGTTGACTTTTACGCCGAATGCTTATTTACCACCAAGGAGATGATTAGTAAAAATCCTGAACTGGTTGATGCTTTCCTTAGAGCATCCATTAAAGGATGGGAGTACGCCCTTGAAAATTCGGAGGAAATAGCGCAGGTAATTCAATCAAAGTATAAAACCACAAAAACTCTTGATCACCTCATATTCGAATCGCAAAAGGTGAAAGAGTTTATTCAACCTAACTTTATAAATGTTGGGCATTCAAATAAAGGCCGTTGGCTACAAATGATGGAAACCCTTTTACAGGCCGGATTAATTAACAAAACAAAACCTATTGACGATTTACTTTACAATCCACAGCAAAAAAAACATTCACCTTTTACCGATAAGTGGTTTATTTTGGTTATTGGCACATTGTTGCTTCTCACATTTGTATTACATTTTTGGCATATTAATAGGGTCAATAAGCGCAAGCAACAATTGATAAACACCCACAAGCAACAGGTTGAGAGCTTAAAGCAAGAGTTACAGATGTTAAACACCCATCTGGAAGAGACTGTTCAACGAAACAAAGACCTTGAATCGTTCAAGGAATCGCTACTCTCTAACCTCTCGTTTGAGATTCGAACCCCACTTAATAACATCATTGGTTACAGTGAACTTTTAAACGACCCAAAAATTAAACCCACGCAAGCGCTTCAATTTTCAAAGGAGATAAATAAAAGCTGCCGTCTACTCCAGAATCAAATTGATAATCTTATTGACCTCTCAAAGTTGGAATCGAACCAGTTCCGGTTGGTTTACCAACGCATTAACCTGATGGAACTTATGAACACCCTGCAGGTTATGCTGCTGAATGAGCTCAAACTCTTTGACAAAGAGCATATCGCCATAAAGGCATTCCTTGACCCCAATGAGATTGACTTTGATATCCTATCGGACCGAAACCTTTACAAGAGTATATTCCAAAGGCTAATTAACAATGCAGTAAAGTTTACGTCGAAAGGTTACATTGAGATTGGCGTAAGAAAGTCGGAAAAAAATGGTCACCTCCTTTTCTGGATACAGGATAGCGGAACAGGAATAGAGATTGAAAAATCTAAAACATTATTTAACCGCTTAAATATTGAAGAGTCGCGCGATGGGTTTGGTGTCCTACAAATGGGACTCCCTGTTGTTAAGGGTATTGTGGATCTGCTGAACGGAAAAATTTGGGTTGAAACAGCTGAGGGTACCGGAACTACTGTGAATATTGAAGTTCCCTACACACCAATTGGCAGCCACAAAGCAAAAACATCTCATAAAAAATCACCCTTCTACATACATCAAGACCCACCAAAGCTGAAAAATAAAAAGATTCTGATTGTTGAAGATATTCAATCGAACTACATTCTGCTAAGCAGACTCCTGGAAGAAACTGGTTGTAAACTTGAGCATGCCAAAACTGGAGACGAGGCACTCAAAAAGGTTGAAAACACCCCCGACTTTGACCTAATTTTCATGGATTTAAGGCTAGCTGACATGGATGGTATTGAGATTACGCGCCAAATCCGAAAGAAGAACACCAGGGTGGTTATTGTGGCACAAACCGCCTACAGTTCAGGAGTAAAAGTAAACATGAGCATTGAGGCAGGCTGTAACGATTTTATTACCAAGCCAATAAGCCGCATCGACCTTTACAATGTTCTTCGTAAGTACCTTGTAACCGACGATCACACAGCCTAACCCAGGGGTAACCGAGCTAAAGGAGGCTCATCGAGCGGCGATGTCTTTCCAGCAAGGTAGCTGTAGTAACCCACAATGGCAATCATTGCCGCATTATCGGTAGTAAACTGCTTCTTGGGCAGGTAAACCTTCCATCCCCTCTTTTGGCCAAGTAGCTGTAAAGCGTTCCGTAAACCTGAATTTGCTGCCACGCCTCCAGCAATGGCAATCTCCTTTATCCTGTACTTACGTACAGCCTGCTCAACCTTACTTAGCAGTATCTCAATAATGGTTTGCTGAAGCGAGGCGCAAATGTCGTTTAGGTGTTCGTTAACAAAGTTTGGTTCAGTGTTTAGCTTATCGCGCAGGGTATAAAGGAATGATGTTTTTAATCCGCTAAAGCTAAAATCGAGGTCGGGTATATTTGGCTTGGCAAACTTAATGAATCCAGGGTTACCCTCGGCAGCAAGCTTATCAATTACAGGCCCCCCAGGGTAAGGCAACCCAAGCACCTTGGCACACTTGTCGAATGCCTCGCCCGCTGCATCATCAATTGTTTGGCCAACTATTTCCATATCCATTGGGCTCCGAACCAACATGATTTGGGTGTGGCCCCCTGAGACCAAAAGGCATAAAAAGGGGAACGATGGGTGAATAGCATTGGGCTCATCCTTAATGAAGTGCGAAAGCACATGACCCTGTAAGTGATTAACCGATATTATTGGAACTCGCAGCGTGAGCGCTGCTCCCTTTGCAAACGATGCCCCTACAAGCAACGAGCCCAGCAACCCCGGACCTCGCGTGTAGGCTATTGCATCTATTTCCGCAATGGTAACCCCAGCGTTACGCAGGGCAGCATCTACTACAGGAATGATGTTAGCCTGATGAGCGCGCGAGGCTAACTCAGGCACAACTCCACCATACTGTTTATGAACATCCTGGCTGCTAATTACATTCGATAAAAGTAGCTGATCGCGGATAACTGCTGCTGAGGTATCGTCGCACGATGATTCTATCCCAAGTATTGTTACGCTCATCAATAAAAATTGAAATAATACAAAAAAAGTTTAAAAACCTATCCTCACCTATTTCAAAAGCCCAAGCATTTGTATATTTTAGGAACAAATTTTGATGCTCACATTCCAGAAATAACATAGCAAAGGTATTAAAAAACTACTTAAAATACTGATTTGGGGGTTTGTTACACTACTCGCAATCCCTACGCTTGCTTGGCTGCTGCTGCAAAGTAGCCAGGTACAAACCTATATTATTAATAAAACTACCCATTATCTACACCAAAAAACAGGAATTACAGTAAACATTAGAAAAGTTGATGTTAGGCCATTTACAGGCATTTTACTAAAAGATGTTTACGTTGCCGATTTGAACAACGACACCCTAATCTACGCCAAAAGAGTAATAGCATCCATTTCACAGATTGATACCGACGCCGGACTTTTCCGGTTAGGAAAAGCAAGGGTTGACAATGCTAAGTTCTACCTTATTACTGATAGTTCAGGGGTAACAAACCTAAATGCACTCCTGCTTAAAATTAACTCCGACACCACTCAATCGCCCGATTCGGGCAGGTTTAACCTGCAAATTGGAAATATTGTTCTTAAGAACTCCCGTTTTAAGCTTAGCCAGCAAGGAGCCGACAGCCTTACGCCCGGAACAATAAACTTTCAGAATCTTGTTCTTTCAGGAATCAATTTGGAAGCAAGCGAGTTTAACCTGGACGGCGATACCATTGGAATACTAATAAATGGTTTAACGGCTCAGGACCATTCCGGATTTAAAATAGATAACCTGCGAAGTAAGATTACTATTTGCAGTAAGTTTATGCATTTCAATAACCTGCGCCTGAGGGCAAATGGCTCGAGCCTATCCATGAACCACCTTTTATTCGACTTCGACGGGTGGGATAGCTTCAGCAATTTTACTTCACGGGTTAGAATAAATGCCGACTTTGAAGGCACCTACCTGCATACCAGTACCTTGGCCTACATTGTTACCGAACTTAAAAATTATAGCGTTGGGTTAAGGGTAACCGGGCAAGTTAAAGGCTATGTGGACGATTTAAGGGCACGGAACCTTGAACTGGGCTTTGGCAATATTTCGGAGATAGCCCTTAACGCCAACCTGACCGGCTTGCCTAAAATTGATAATACCCTTTTCTCAGTGGACCTGAAAAAACTTCAGACTTCTAGAAAAGATCTGTTGCAATTCAAGGTAAATGGTAGTGGAAAACCCCTAATCGATTTGCCCGAAGAGCTTGATCGCCTTGGGCTAATAAACTACGTTGGAAGATTCTCCGGCTACCTCAGCGATTTTGTTACCTACGGTACCCTAACATCGGCTCTAGGAGCAATTGATTTTGATGTTTGGATGAAACCCGGCAAAACCATTAAAAATGAATTTAAGGGCAAGGCATCGGCTAACAATTTCAAGCTTGGCCAGCTCCTAAACGAAAATTTAATCGGAAGCCTGTCGTTCCTATCCAGCATATCCGGTACAGTCAATAAACAAGGAGAACTTAGAGCTTTTACCGATGCCCATATTCGGAAACTCGAGGCTAATGGTTATGATTATAAGGATATCGATATCTCCGGTAATCTAGGAAACAACTCATATACCGGAACCATCAACCTTAACGACCCCAACTGTAAACTTAACTTTTTGGGTAGGGTTGACTTTTCCGACACCATTCCCGTGTTCGATTTCTCACTCTTTGCCCCTCGCATCGATTTGGTTGAGCTCAACCTTAACAGGGTTGACTCCGTTTCAGTGGCATCGTTCCTTTTAACCGCAAAGTTTTCTGGCAATACCCTCGACAATAGTAAGGGCGAAATAAAACTGGTTAACTCTACCTACCGTAACCAACGCGGGGAGTTTAAGATTGCCGACCTTACAATTACTGCCGATAATACCAATGAAAGCAAGGTTATTACTCTTAAATCCGATATTGCTGAAGGGGAAATACGCAGTAGGCAAAGTTTTTCTAGGTTTCCCTACTACATGAACAAGGTTCTGTCGCGTCATTTACCTGCCCTTAGGCAGGATGAATCCAATGGAAAATCCAAAACCCCACAACTAAACGCTGAGGAGTATAACGATTACCTCATCAAGTTTAGGTTAAAAAAGACACAAAAGGTTACAAGCATTTTGGCCCCAGACCTAAGCATTGCCGAAAACTCATCGCTTTTTGGCATTTTAGATCCCAACAAGGAAACCCTAACCTTTAAGCTAAAGGTACTTGAGCTAGTAACAGGCAGCACCGTTTTTAAAAATCTAAGTGTTGATGGCGAAACCCGCGATAGCATTCTGGAAGCCAATGTGCTAATGCCCGAAATAAAGGTTGGTAACAGCTACATCCGAAACCTTAAAGTAAACGCTACCACCCAAAATAATACCGTAAGGTGTAATATTAACTGGAACAACTACTCGACACCTTCTACCCTGGGCGATATTAACCTGATTGCCGACTTTAAAGCGTTCTCGCAACCTAACAGCACAATATATATTAATTTTCTACCCTCATCGCTTATTATAAACGACTCTACATGGAACTTGTCGCCATCACTGGTTCGTATCGATTCATCTACCATACAGTTTTCCAATTTTGCCCTTTCCAATAAGCACCAACTAATTAGCATAACCGGTAAAGCATCTCAGCTTAATTCGGACACTATTGCAGTAACGCTCAAGAACATCGACCTGTCGTACCTGAACTTTTACCTGCACGATTCCGGTTATAAGCTGAGCGGTTGGATAAATGGCGATGCCTTGGCAACTGGCATCCTGCTAAACCCTATACTTCAAGCCAAGATTGGGATTGATAAGTTTGTAGTAAATAATCAAAATATTGGAGATGTTAAATTCCAGAGCACCTGGCACGGTAGCGAGAATAGAATTAACCTTTTACTAAGCAACCAAAGGACCGATACCCTAACACTCCTTGCCAAAGGCGATTACTTTACCGATAACGGCAACTTCAACTTTGATGTAAACATTAACCAGGCAAAGCTAGCCCTTATTGCTCCCCTACTGGAGGGGAATGTTTCCAACCTACAGGGCCGTATGAATGGCTCACTTAAAATTAAAGGCGATGCCAATAAACCCATAGTGGATGGTAGTATTGGCTTTGACAATGCCGGACTAACCATTGATTTCCTACAAACCCACTATACTCTATCCGACAAGGTAACCATAAACAACAGCAATATTGTATTAAACAATTTCAGGTTAACCGATAGGTTTAATCGAACATCGGCTATAAACGGAACCATTCAAACCAACTACTTTAAGAATTTCAACCTTGGGCTTAGGTTGAGCATGCAAAATTTCCTTTGCATGAACACCCGTGAAACCGATAACGAAACGTTTTATGGAACTGTTTTTGCCTCCGGATTTGTGGATTTTTTGGGTTCGCCCGACAACTTAAACCTCAATATAAACCTTAAAACCGAGAACAGAACGGCAATTTATTTACCCCTTACCTCCACAAGCACTGTGGAAGAATCAAACTTTATCAGCTTTGTGAACAACAACCCCGATTTGATTGAGATTGAAGAGGCAGTGCAGAATGTTCAAACCTCATCATCCAACATCAACATTACCATGGATTTACAGGTAACCCCCGAAGCTGAGGCGCAAATTATAATAGACAAGAAACTAGGCGATATTATTAAAGCAAATGGCAGTGGTAGCCTGCGAATGGAAATTAACCCGTCAAAAGACGTTTTCCGTATGTTCGGCCGCTACACCATTGAGCAGGGTGATTACCTTTTCACCCTCTCTGGGGTTATCAATAAGCGTTTCCGCATTGAGCAGGGCAGCTACATCGATTGGAATGGCGACCCGCTAGATGCTAACATGGATATCAAGGCCGTGTACCGGGTAAAAACCTCACTTAAGCAGCTCTTGCTCGACGATAGCTATACAGCCCGTGTTCCGGTTGATTGTAAAATCATGCTATCGCAAAAGCTCCTTACACCATCAATCAAGTTTGGTATCGACTTCCCTAACCTCGACCAGCAAACCAAGGCTTTGGTCGACGGAATGCTCAATACCGAGGAAAAAATAAATACCCAGTTCCTAGGGCTGCTGGTAATAAACAGCTTCATTTCCGACCCCGGAATGACCGCGGCTGGGACCCAAACCTCCAATGCCAGCCTTGGTACAACCGGCTTATACAATACTGCCAGTGAGCTACTCTCCAATCAGCTAAGCAATTGGCTCTCCCAATGGAGCAAAAATTTCGATATAGGTATAAACTACCGCCCGGGTCTGGAGAACGAGCTCAGCTCTGACCAGGTTGAAATGGCGCTATCAACCCAAATACTGGACGATAGGGTTTCCATTAGTAGCAATGTGGGTGTGGGTGGCAATAAAAACTCTAGCAATGCACTTGTTGGCGACTTTACCGTTGATATTAAACTCAACAAAAGTGGAAAACTCCGTGGTAAGGCCTTTGCACGTAACAATAATGATGTTCTGCTAACAAGTCAGCAAAACAACTACACCACTGGTGCTGGTATTGTTTACCGTGAGGATTTTAACACCATCAGGGAGCTTTTCAACTCAATCTTCAGCAAGGATAAACGGTATCCAAACGATACTAAACATAACGATAGCAGCCCTAACCAAAATTCTTCCAATACAAAATTGCCCGATACCAGCTTTGTTAAGATAAATTAGCACTGTGCGCACCTATTTGAACAATGATAGGTGGAATAATACGTTTTTTTACTAATTTTCGGAAAAATTTAAAATAATGAATACGATGCTATCCATGTTTGTTCTTCTTCAAACTCCGGCCGGTGTTAATCCCGGAACGCAAGGTGAAATATCTTTAAGTTTTCTGGATCTTGCCCTTAAAGGCGGATGGATAATGATTCCGATATTTTTACTATCGGTAGCAGCCGTTTACATCTTTTTTGAGCGCTACTTTGCCATTCGGAAAGCCTCAGTTACCGATGTCAATTTCATGAACCGTATCAGGGAGTATATACATGAGGATAAAATAGATGCTGCTATTGCCCTTTGCCGGTCGCAAAACACACCGGTTGCCCGCATGATTGAGAAGGGAATACAGCGCATTGGTCGCCCGCTGCCCGATGTAAACGCAGCCATTGAGAATGTTGGTAACCTGGAAATTTCAAAGCTCGAGGAGAGCTTGCCATTCCTGGCAACCATTGCTGGCGGTGCCCCCATGTTAGGATTCCTGGGAACTGTTTTAGGTATGATCCGTGCTTTCTACGATATGTCCATGGCCGGAAACAACATCGATGTGGGCTTACTCTCAAACGGTATCTACACCGCCATGGTGACAACCGTAGCTGGTTTAATTGTTGGTATTTTCGCATACTTTGGATACAACTACCTGGTTGCCCGTATCGAAAAGGTTGTTTTCAACCTTGAGGCCAACACCAACGAGTTTATGGATTTACTCTACGAACCTGTTTCGTAAAAATTTACCCCTATGGCACTCAAACGAAGAGTAAAGGTTGAACCGAGCTTTAGCATGTCGTCCATGACCGATATAGTATTCCTTTTGCTTATCTTTTTCATGGTATCGTCAACCCTTATTCACCCCAATGCGCTAAAACTTTTGCTACCCCAAAGTAACAGCCAGGTATCGGCAAAGCCCATAACCTCGGTTTCCATTACTGCCGATAGGAATTTTTATCTGGAAACGGTTCCCGTTACCCTCGGGCAACTGGAATACCTATTGCAGCAAAAGATGAAAGGACAGGACGATCCTACCATTGCACTACACGTTGATAGAAGCGTACCCATGGAGGAGGTGGTTAAGGTTATGAATATTGCCAAGGATAACAAGTACAAGCTAATTCTGGCAACCCAACCATTACAGAAAAGGTAGTAAGAATAAAAATGACAAAAACCGAATATAGAGTAAGAGGAATAGTGGGAACAATCCTGTTCCATGCACTTCTTGTATTCCTATTGATAGTATTCGGTTTTAGCACCCCGTTGCCATTGCCGGCCGAGAGGGGCATCCTAATAAACTTTGGTAATTCCGACGATGGTAGTGGAATTGAAGAACCTCGTGTTCAAGAAGCATCGTCAATGCCACAACAGGTACAGGCAAGCAAACCCGCTGAGGAATCGCCATTAACCCAAACCCACGAGGAGGCGCCATCGCTTCCTACCCCAAAGAAGGAATCGACCAAAAAGGAGCAAACCAAAAGTAAAACCGAAACCACTACTCCCCAACCCACCCAGAACACCCAAGCCACCCAAACAAATACTGAAGAAACCCCAAAGGTAAACCAAAAGGCTCTTTTCCCTGGTCAGAAAACTACCGGTAGCACTACCGGTGAGGGTGAAACCGGTAAGCCCGGCAACCAGGGTGGACTTGAAGGATCACCTGAATCGACCAACCGTACCGGAACTACAGGCGGTGGTGGCGATGCTGAAAGGGGCATTATTGCGAACCTTCAGGGCAGAACCGCCCAAAGCCTTCCAAAGCCAGAGTACCCATCGCAAAAGGAAGGACGTGTTGTGGTTGAGGTTACTGTGGATAACCGAGGAAACGTTACAAAGGCTGTTGCAGGGGTTAGGGGTTCAACTACGCTCGATAATCAGCTTCTGCGTGCCGCTGAAAAGGCAGCCCTTAATGCCAAGTTCAATGTTGATCCCAATGCTCCTGCTTCGCAAATTGGGACAATAACTTACATTTTTAAACTTCAGTAATTCAAGGGCTAGAATAGAAGCAATTTTAAGGCAAAAGCGAACACGCACACCAGCAAAAACCAACGAATAAACACGGCGCCCTTCTTAACAGCCACGTGGGTTGCAACCCAGGCCCCTAACATATTTCCTACCCCCATGGTAATGCCAATCAGGTAATCTACCTGATTATTGTATATAAACACTCCCAAAGCCAACACGGTAAATACAAAAGTAATCAACACCTTTATGGCGTTTGCCTTAACCAAATCCACGCCTGCTCCAAGAACTAACCCAGCCAGTAAAAAGTAACCTACACCGGCCTGAATAAAACCACCATAGAAGCCAATAGCCATAAATATTACAAACCGTAATGGAGTTAAACGGATGTTAGTTTTGGGGTTTGTTGGGTTGAGCCATCGTTCAGGCTTAACGAGTAATAAAACAAACATAAACACCAAAAGCGCACCAATTATACGGTTCATTAGTAGTTCATCGATATCAACCGCCACCATTGAACCAATTAAAGCGCCAATAGCTGCAGGTAAGGTAAGCCAAATACCCTCGCTCCATTCAAAAACCTTTTTTTTCTTAAACCCGCCAACAGCAGCAATGCTCTGCATAAAAATCCCAATTCGGTTAGTGCCATTGGCTACATTGGCTGGCAAGCCAAGAAAAATGAGTACGGGTAGAGTAAGCAACGACCCACTTCCTGCCAAGGTATTGATAAATCCTGCTGCTGCCCCAACAAAAATTACAAGGACATAAAGCCAAAAATCCATCTTAGCTATACTTTTTGTATTCAGCCCACTCACAGGCTATGCCCTTTGCCTGGGCAACCTCGCAAATCTTCTCTTTTATCTCCTTTAGCTTAACGTATGGGAGCCAGCCCAAGCTAATGGTTGTTCGCTTGCCCGAACGCTTGTAAAAAGCTAGGTAGGTAGGGCCAATCTTAACTTTAGTAATGGTTTCCCAGATTATCGTTTTTGGGGTTTTGCTTAGCATGCCAAACTTGTACTCAAGAGCATAGGCATCGGATTGGATATACACACGTGCATTGTAGGTAGAGTAGGCAAAGTAGATGTAAATGGCAACCTGTAATACTACCGGAATAAGAACAGCCAAACGGGTAATATCGCTTCCAATTAGGTAGAATGAAAGCGCAATTGTAACTACCAGGATTAAAGCACCACCAATCCAAAGCCTGATCAGCTTTGATTTTTTATGGCTAATTTCGTTAAGTTCAATGGTAAAGGTATCCATAGCCAGCTAATTTTTCATGCAATTTACTAAAAAACCCCAATAGCCTATGCCATTGGGGTCAAATTATTTAGGTTGATACCGATTACCAGGCAAAGAGTGGGAAATCCTTCATTAGCTTGTTTACCTCAGCCCTAACCTCGGCAATAACTTTCTCGTTATCAATATTGGATATTACCCTGTCAATCAGATCCACAATAACTGGCATGTGGTTTTCCTTTAAACCACGGGTGGTAATGGCAGGAGTACCAACACGGATACCCGAGGTTTGGAATGGGGAACGGCTATCGAAAGGAACCATGTTTTTATTTATGGTGATATCGGCTAGCACCAGCGTGTTTTCCACCTTTTTACCGGTAATATCGGGGAATTTAGTACGCAGGTCGATAAGCATAGAGTGGTTATCGGTTCCACCCGAAACCACCTTGTAGCCTTTATCAATAAAGGCTTGCGCCATAGCGGCAGCATTCTTTTTCACCTGGGTTTGATACTCCTTGAACTCAGGTTGAAGGGCTTCGCCAAAAGCAACTGCTTTTGCTGCAATAACATGCTCAAGAGGGCCACCCTGAACACCAGGGAAAACACTGGAGTTCAGTATCTGCGACATCATTTTCACCTCACCCTTAGGAGTAGTTAAACCCCAGGGATTGGGGAAATCCTTACCCATCAGTATGATACCACCGCGGGGGCCGCGGAGGGTTTTGTGGGTAGTAGATGTAACAAAGTGAGCGTATTTCACAGGATTATCGAGCAAACCGGCAGCAATTAGACCTGCTGGGTGGGCCATGTCAATCATTAGTAATGCGCCAACCTTATCGGCAATCTCACGCATACGCTTGTAGTCCCACTCACGGGAGTATGCCGAGGCACCACCAACTATAAGCTTTGGCTTATGCTCCATGGCCATGCGTTCCATCATGTCGTAGTCAACCCTACCGGTATCTTCCTTTACACCGTACGATACCGCTTTGTACCACATCCCTGAAAAGTTAACGGGCGAACCGTGAGAGAGGTGACCGCCATGCGAAAGGTCGAGTCCCAGGAAGGTGTCGCCGGGTTTCATCACGGCCATGAAAACGGCCATGTTTGCCTGCGCCCCCGAGTGAGGCTGAACATTGGCATACTCGGCATCAAATAGCTGTTTTAGCCTGTCAATGGCTAGCTGTTCCGACTGGTCAACCACCTCGCAACCACCGTAGTAGCGTGCACCGGGATAACCCTCGGCATACTTATTGGTTAACACCGACCCCATAGCCTCAAGAACCTGAGGGCTAACAAAGTTTTCCGATGCAATAAGTTCAATGCCATGCATTTGGCGCTGGCGCTCCTTTTCAATCAGTTCAAAAATCTGAGTATCGCGTTTCATTCTGTTAGTATTTAAAATTATGCCGTAAAATTAACC
This sequence comes from Tenuifilum sp., assembly GCF_037481895.1. Lineage (NCBI taxonomy): Bacteria > Pseudomonadati > Bacteroidota > Bacteroidia > Bacteroidales > Tenuifilaceae > Tenuifilum > Tenuifilum sp. The sequence goes on along the minus strand of NZ_JBBFKU010000042.1, from coordinate 698 downwards.
TTTTAAAAATAATTCGAATACGAGCGCCATGTGTTACTCAACAACTTTTAGTAAAAGTTTTAGAAGTTCATCCTTGTTGATTGGCTTGTACACACACCCCTTTAAACCGTAATCACGACACTTTTCATCGAGCCCTTCAATTGCATAGGCGGTTTCGGCAACAACCCTTAAGCCTGGCTTTTTAGCCAATAGCTGAGCTGCAAGCTCAACTCCATCGGCATCGGGTAGCTTAACATCAATAAGTATAACATCGGGCTCCGGGTTTGAGCCAATATACTTTTGCAACTCATAACCATTACGGACAAAATCCAACACTGCACCCGACTGCACTAGCAATTCCCTAAGGAATATCCGGCTAACCGTATCGTCATCAACAATCAAAATCCTCTTTCCGGTTAGGCCCATGGCATTATTAACTGGATCGGACATGGCTTTTGGTTTTTAGTCAACTTATTTTACCAAATATAATGTTAATTTACTGAATTTCAAAATAGTGACAATTTGTTACTCAAATTTGATTAATACAAATCCCTGTCGTTTAGCTCGGGATTTTATCGTGCTGTATCAATGTCGTTAAGTTAACAAAAATATACATGCCTATCATCCTAAGCGGCCTGTCCCGCCCTAGCGGGGAGCGAAGGATCTCTAATCGACCCCATGCGACGTTTCGCTTATCTCAACATGACAATACCCTCACT
>NZ_JBBFKU010000041.1:0-28007 GCF_037481895.1 Tenuifilum sp. | reverse complement strand
TTGATTACTTTTGAACCCTAACCACCTGATTAACAATTAGGCATTTTTTGATTTTAAATTATTTTGGACAGCTGTGACGAAAAATTAACTTTGCCAAGTTTTTTGTGGTTATGGCAAGCGGATACATTATAAAAAAACTTCAAGGTAAAGTTAATCAGGCCATTTACGGCTATAATCTAATTGACCAAGGCGATAAAATCATGGTTGGTTTATCGGGTGGGAAGGATAGCTACGCTCTGCTGGACTTACTGGTAAACCGTCGGAAAGTTCTTCCCATCAGTTTTGAGCTTCACGCCTGCCACGTTCAGGCTACCGATATGACCTACCGCGCCGATATTGCATTCATGGAGCAATACTGTGCCCAAAACAACGTGAAATTTCACTTGCGTCAAATCAGTGTAGAGTACAACCCAAACGATAGGAAACCTGCATGCTTTATTTGCAGCTGGAAACGACGGAAAATGCTATTCACAACTACCCGCGAGGCCGGTTGTAATAAGCTGGCACTGGGGCATCACCTGGACGATGCCATTGAAACCTTACTCCTCAACATGATTAATCACTCATCAATAAGTTCTATTCCCCCTAAGCTCTCAATGTTTAACGGCGAGGTTTTCCTAATCCGACCCTTAACCACATGCCTGGATAAGGAGTTGGAAAAGTATAGCCAGCTTATGGGTTTTCCATCGGAAAAGGAACTTTGCCAGTTCGATAAGGATACGCACCGTAATACTGTCCGTGAGTTAATCCAACATATGGAACAGATAAACCGCGATGCCCGCGAAAACATTTACCGTTCCATGCAAAACATCTTCGAAGAGTATATTGTTCCCAAGCCCCGTAAAAAGGGAAACTAGCTATCGCCACGACTTAACCATGAACAGGAGCAGCAAACCAAAAATTTCCAAACGGCCAAGCAGCATATCGAACGAAAGGACAAGCAGAGCCGAATCGGATAGCATTGAGTAATTTGACATTGACCCAACCAATCCAAAGCCAGGGCCGGCATTTCCCATACAAGCAGCAGTAGCTGAAAGCGATGTTAAACTATCGTATCCTAAACCGGTAAGAATTAGAGTGCTAACGAATAAAACCAAAATATAGAAAACAATAAACTGAACCACAGAATTTACAATCTCATCGTTTATCACGCTCTTTCCTATCCGAACTGGAATAACAGCCTGTGGGTGCTGAATTTTTAGGATTTGACTTTTCAGCGCCTGGAAAAAGATTACCACCCTATCGAGCTTCATACCTCCGGCTGTTGAACCAGCACAAGCGCATTGAATGGTGAAGAATATTATGATTAGTATTGAAAATGGTGGCCAAATTGATGAATCGGCATTGGCAAAACCTGTTGTGGTCGATAACGATACAACTTGGAATGCTGCATACCTTATGCTCTCACCCCATGTAGGGTATATTTTACCATGCAGGTTAATTGATACCAATGCTACACCTATGATAGTAATCCAAAAGTAGTACTTAACAATTGGGGAATTAAAAATATTGTTCTTTTTTAGGGTAATTGTGGAATACAGTAACCCAAAATGAATTCCCGATAAGAACATGAACACTATAATGATGATATCAATTGGAACACTATTGAAATAGGCTACACTATTGTTTTTTGTTGAAAAACCTCCTGTTGCTACAGTGGCAAATGCATGGTTTACCGCATCGAACAATCCCATTCCAAACATTCTGAGCAGTATAACCTGGGTAACGGTTAGCCCTAAGTAAACCACCAGGATTACATTCAGCATTTTTCGGGTTCTGTACCTAAAGTTTTCCTGCGCCAGCGGCGAAATCTCCATTTTTGAAAGGGTCATCTGGGCTTTACCTAACGATGGTAGAATGATTAGCACAAATACAACTATTCCTATACCACCCACCCAGTGCATGGATGAGCGCCAGAACAGAATTCCTTTTGGTAGCGCCTCAACATTGGTTAGAATTGATGCACCTGTTGTGGTATAACCGGAAACACTCTCGAATAAAGCCTTAACAAAGGTAAACTCGCCACCATAAAGCAGTAGCGGTAAGGAACCAATAAAGCACGATAAAATCCAGCTAAGAACCACAACCAGGTAACCCTCCTTGTTTGAAAGGTCAGTAGCCTTAGGGACAAAAACCAAAGGGAATACTCCCCAAAGCAGAGTTATTAGAAAGCTGAAAAGCAAGGGCAATTGCCCAGCATCCTTATTATACAACGATATCAAAAACGATACAAAGATAAATGCTGCATTAAATAGCATTACCATTCCAATGTATCGGATTATCACATGTGGTCTCATTCTGTCTTCTTTTGAATGCTCTTGGTAAGAATTAGATCCTTAACCGACTCGTTAAGCTCAAACATCTCATCGCGGGTTTCTATTGTTACATCGTACTGTCTTCTGTACTTTGTAAAATTCTGAATCCCTTTTGTAATTCTTTTTATTGGGCTTAACAGGTAGTATGAAATCATGTAGTTGAAAATTATAGTAAAAATAACGCTGGTAATAACAATTATGAGTCCGGGTAAAATGGTCCTGTAAGGGCTTTTTTCCAGTACAGAAACCGTTTGGTTCAGGTTTTGCTGGTTGAGGGTTAATAACTCCTCCACATTGCGTCGCACTTCTTCAAGTGCAGGATTAACATCGGTTAGATATTTTTGAAGGCTTGGCGATGGTTCATTAATAAACTCTTCAGCCTTAGCTTTGAACTTTGAGAATGCCAAAGCAATTGAATCAACTGTGCCTGCCTCGCCAGGTATGGTCAGGTTGTTCGATGCCTTTAGCAGATTATCGTTGAATGTTGACACCGCATTATCAAAAAGGGAATTTGCCTTTTCCTTTTCGCCTTGTATGGATAACATAACAGCCCTTTCCTGGAGGCTTAAGCTAAAGTTCATCTGCTTTGAGAAATCGATACTCCGGTAGTTGTCCATAAGAAGCCTATTGACCTGATTTCCCAGCTTGGTAAGCTCATAAATGGATATTAACCCTGAAATAACCAGCATTATACCAAGTATGGCAAAGCCAGTTATTATCTTGTAACGAATTTTGAACATGGTTTCAGCGTATTATTGTCCTTTATACAGTATCACATCAGCAAATTCTGACAATTTAAAAATATATGCAAATGTATAACTAAAGCTCAATAGCTATTCACCAAATACGAACTAAATGTTCAGTTCACACAACTATTCGGGAAAGATAAACACATTTTGTAATATCAAAATCTGCAAATCCAAGTATTTACAGCATGACGTTAAAAAAAAGTTAATGCTAGACAACATGTAGATTTTCTAGTCCAGCATCAACCTACGATGACATATAATCATAATATCCTGCGCAAGTTTTTTGTAACTTGGTTGTCTATTCATGAAACAGTTTTCCATTCCATGGACGAGAAAGAGTTAGTTCAACAAGTTATTCAACATAATAATCATGAAGCCTTTAGCATTTTAGTTGAAAGGTACAAAAAAATGGTTATTACCACCTGTATGGGCTTTTTAGGTAACTTTCACGATGCCGAAGATATTGCACAAGATGTGTTTGTTGAGCTATACGAGTCGTTGCCTGAATTCCGAAACGAGTCAAAACTCTCCACCTGGCTTTACCGAATAGCAGTAAACAAATCGCTTAACTTTTTAAGGCGTAAAAAAAGGGAAACATTCTTACAAAACTTTTTAGGAAACAGGACAAAAGATAGTGCTGGACAAACAATTGACGAAATTATTGGGAAACAGCATTCTGATAGTAACATTGAATTGAGAGAACAGCATAAACAGCTTCGGCAAGCAATGGGCATGCTACCTGAAAATCAGCGAATTGCTTTGGTACTTAGTACATACCATGAACTTTCGTACAAAGAGATTGCAGAAGTAATGGAGACTTCGGTCTCGTCGGTTGAGTCGCTTTTATTCAGGGCTAAAAATAACCTGCGCAAGATAATGGTTAAAACTAAACCCTAAAAAAAGAAAAAGGGTAACGCAAGTTTTAAGATATAAAGTTGTCAAACTAAAAAAACAAATAAAAATGAGGTGCAAAGAAGTAAATAGTCTAATGGAGGGTTACCTTAAAGGCCAACTTGATGGTAATACTCAACTTAGAGTAGAGGAGCATTTAGGCGCTTGCACCAAGTGTCAGCACAATTTTGTAATCCACAAATCACTAAAAGAACTTGCAAACGAAGAGGCTTCAGGATACACCGATAATCCATTCTTCGCAAGCAGGGTAATTAGCAGGATTGAGGCTCGCAAAATTCCTAGCCATATTGATTTCAGAACACGTTTAATTGGATATGCTGCTGTGGCAGCCGCATTGGCAATTGGGTTATTCATTGGAAACCAACTTGGAACACTGGGAAGTAAAGTTATTTCAACCAATACCAATGCCGAAATGCTTGCCGAGGATTACATTCCATCTGGAACCGAAACTATATATGAGTACGACTTTGAAGAGCTTCAAAATCTTAATGAAAAATAAATCATGAACTACTTTACCAGAACACGAGTGCTTGTAGCAATAATTGTAGTACTAGGAGTAACCTTACTGGCTACAATAGGCACAATGGTTTACGGCTACTACAAACAAAAACAATTTGCTGATAATGTAGCCCGTAACCCGCAGGAACGAATGGAACAGCAAGCCAAGTTTTTACGCGATAGGCTAAATCTTACACCCAGTCAGGAGGATATTTTCAGAAAATCTCGCGACGAGTTCCATGAAAAGACAGTTGATATTAACAGAAAGCTTCAAAGGGTTTCAATTGAAATTATCAATGAGCTTTCGTCGCCTGAACCGGATTTAAAACTTATCGATTCACTGGTTGAACAGTATGGCGAACTCCATAAGGCTGAAAAAAAGGTTATGATTGACCACCTGATGGAGATCAAGAGTGCATGTACTCCTGAACAGTTCCAAAAATTTCAAAGAATTGTGGAGCATTCGCAACGCCGAATGATGCAACGACATCGACAAAGATTTCAAAACGAACGCATGCGTAGGGGCGATTCTATTCCACCCCGAATTCAATAAAACTGACGTTTAACTATTAAAATTTAAAGCAATGAAGCGTATTGGAAACATTATGATGGTAGTGCTACTTTTAGTATCTACAATGGGCATGGCTCAAGGGCCAAGATTCCGAGGTGGCGATGGAAATACCATGCAAACAGCTGGAAAAGGTTACTGCTACCTAAACCTAACCCCTGAGCAGGAGCAAAAAATTAACGACCTTCGGGTTAAACACCTAAAAGAAATAACTCCGCTCCGTAACGAGCTTAGCGAAAAGCAAGCGCATTTGAGAACACTTGAATCGGCTGATAAACCCGATATGGCAGCCATTAACAAAACAATCGATGAGATTACCTCAATCAAAGCAAAGCTTATGAAAGCACGTGTAGCTCACAGGGCTGAGGTTTCGCAACTATTAACCGATGAACAACGTGTCCTGTTTAACGCACGTGGCCAGAAAGGCAAGGGCATGAGAGGATATCGCGGTAATATGCGCGGTGGTTACGGAATGGGGATGGGGATGGGCTTAGGACCATGCATGGGTAACTAGCCAATGGGGTTCTAACCTCCTAACAAAAAAGGCACTCATAAAGGGTGCTTTTTTTGTTGTTCGTGAAAACTACCTCACACCTCCCCCCTGAGAGGGAATGGAGGGGGAAAAGCAAACATGGGCATAAAAGCCTAACCCTCGAAATGGATTACCCTTACTATAAATATTGTGCCCCTACGGGGCTACCCACCTCAAACTTGAAAGAGATTCCTCGCATATGCTCGGAATGACAAATCCCCTGGCTTCCTTAGTACGTTTGTCATGCTGAGCTAAGTCGAAGCTTCTCTTTGTACCTTCTACACATTTTTAATGAGATTCCATTACCTAAACTAAAATTGTTTTTTTTTAGTATTTTTGCGGGAAATTTGAAAGCATATACCTATGATTCACTACGGCGATTTACCTAAACCCTACTGTGAATTTGAAACCTCAAAAGTGGCTATTGTTCCAGTACCCTACGATGGAACCAGCACATGGATTAAGGGTGCCGACAAAGGGCCCAAGGCCCTGCTCGATGCCTCGGCCAATATGGAAATATACGATATTGAAACCGATACCGAGGTTTACAAGATAGGTATTTATACCGATAAGCCAATAACAGAGGATAGCTCACCCGAGGCAATGGTTGAAGCGGTCAATGAGCGCACGCTCAACCTCATTGATAAAGGTAAATTTACAGTAATTATAGGTGGTGAACACAGTGTAAGCATTGGAACCATACAGGCTCATGCCCAGAAATACAAAAACCTTTCAGTGCTTCAAATTGATGCCCATACCGACCTGCGCGATTCCTACGAGGGAAGCAAAAACAATCACGCTTGCGTTATGGCTCGGGCAAAGGAACTTTGCCCAATTGTTCAGGTAGGTATTCGCAGTATGGACTCAGGCGAAAAAGCCAACCTTGACCCCAACCGGGTGTTCTGGGCTCACAAAATAGTGAACTGCGACAACTGGATGGACCAGGCTATCGATTTGCTAACAGATAATGTTTACCTAACCATCGACCTCGACGGTTTTGACCCCTCCATATTGCCAAGTACAGGAACTCCTGAGCCCGGTGGGCTTATGTGGTACCCTACCCTCAAATTCTTAAGAAAGGTTATTGAAAAACGCAACCTGGTAGGGTTCGACATCGTTGAGCTATGTCCCAACACCGACGATAAAGCATCGGATTTTCTGGCGGCCAAACTTCTTTACAAAACACTAACCTACAAGTTTCTGAACCAGCTTAAGTAGTAAAAGCAAATATCAACCTAAACTTAAAAAACCTAACCTATGAACCGCTGTAAGTGTATTAAAGTTCCAGAATCGAACAATGGGCAGGGTAAATTTAAACTCAATGCCTACTACGAGTTCGATTACATCCCGCCCATTAAGGATAATGCCTCGTATTACAGGGTGTTTAGCCTTGAGGATAACATTAGTGAAAATTTTAGCATCAAAGCGTTTAACGAACATTTCAGGAAATACTAAAAAAACGGCTCAATTTCTTGAGCCGTTTTTTCGTTTAAAGTATACTCCCTAGCTATTTCTTAAGGATTTTCTTCATCACCGTATCCTTGTCCAACTTTTTAGTACAGAAGAACCAATCGTAGCACTTCACATTGGGGTCTTTACCTTCCATCCTGTCCTTAGCAGTGCCACAAGAACCGGCAGGAGGAACAATTACATCGTCGCCGGGTTGCCAATCGGCAGGGGTAGCAATTCCAAACTCATCGGCAGTTTGTAAGGCGATGAGTACGCGGTATAGCTCCTCAAAGTTACGGCCTAAGCTTAGCGGGTAATAGATGATGGTTCGGATAATACCCTTGGGATCAATAAAGAATACCGCACGCACTGCCTTGGTGTTGCTCTCGCCGGGTTGAATCATACCGTATTTCTTGGCAACATCCATGGTAATATCCTCAATTAGCGGGAATGTTACCTCTACGTTTTTCATACCCTTGTATTCAATCTTCTCCTTGATGGTACGCAGCCATGCTATGTGGCTATATAAACCATCAACCGAAAGCCCCACTAACTTACAGTTAGCCTCGTTAAACTTCTGCTCCATGGAGGCAAAGGTCATGAACTCCGATGTGCATACTGGGGTGAAATCGGCCGGATGGCTAAATAGGATTACCCAACTTCCCTTGTAATCATGCGGAAAGTTAATTTCACCCTGGGTTGTCATGGCCTTGAACTCAGGCGCTTTGTCGCCAATACGTGGCATTGCAATTACTTGATTTTCTTCCATTTTTGTTTATTTTAAGGTTTGACAAATTATTACAGTTTAAATTTCCTAATCTCCTCCTTCATGCGATTGATATCGGTAATCCAATCCTCAATATCATTCTCATGTTCAATTTCCTCGGCAAGTATCTGGGTAGCCATTTGGTGGGTCATGTGATCCTTACCGTTAGTAAAGGTGGCTATCTCGTTGTACCTTCGAATAGCACAACGCTCACCGTTCAGGTTTTGTTCCAGAATGGCTTCAATGTAAGGGTCAACGGGAGCATCGTAACTGCAGCCGGCATGCTTAAACCAATCGTTGGGATGTAGCAATGGTGTGCCACCAAGCTGTATGATACGATCGGCTACCATAACGGCATGGTTAAGTTCCTGGCTGGCATGCAGTAACAATTCAGGTTCTATTTCGCTTCGCATAGGGCCTTCCATAACCCTTGCACCAATCCAGTACTGGTAGTAAGCAAGCCATTCCTCGGCTAGTGCTGCGTTAAGCATCTCAAGTAATTTTTCTACATCAACCGATGCTATTCTAATTCCTTCTTTTCCCATAGTTTATTTGTTTTGGTTTGGTTTGTCGTTAGTTGCTTTATAATTTCCAATGATTTGCAGGCTAAACTCTTTGATCTGGAAATGTGGAATTTGTTTTCTATCAAAGTATGCCTTTAGGAGCTCATCAAGCTCAGGATCGTGATAGTTTTCAATATGGTTGCAACTTTCACAATATATATGGTGATGCTTTTCCATTTCAACATCGTACCTAACAAAATCGCTATCGGTTTTTACCTTTCTAATAATACCGTGTTCGCAGAATGTATCCAGGATATTGTAAATGGTTCCTATGGCTATGCTGGGAAAACGGCTATGCAACTTTTGCCTTACCTCCTCAGCAGAGGGGTGATTCATAATCTCATACAAAGCCTCAAGCACGGCAACCCTTTGCGGGGTAACCTTTAATCCCTTTTCGGAAAGCAGCTTGGTTAATTCATCGTAATTCATCCTATATAGGAATTATTCTTATTTAATAGAACATAAATTTACAAAAAAGGTTTAGGCAAGTCAATATTATTTTTGAAAATCTTTAACCCAAGTGCGATGAATTAACAAATTCAACTGGTTCAATTTTAGAGTAATGAAGCGGAATGAGTCGGAATGAGTCGGAATGAATCGGAATGAATCGGAATAGGCAGAATATGATGGAGTTAGAGGAAGTTAGAAGAATATTTTAGTCCGTGAAACGTGAACCGTAAGCCGTGAAACGAAAGATTTGAGGCGGGAATGATACGGAATGAGTCGGAATGAGTCGGAATAAGTAGAATATGATGGAGTTAGAAATAGTTAAAGGAAGTTAGAGTCCGTGAAACGTGAACAGTAAGCCGTGAAACGCAAGATTTGAGGCGGGAATGAATCGGAATGAGCCAGAATGAGTCGGAATAGATAGTATATTATTGATTTAGAGGATGTTAGAGAAAGTTAAAGGAAGTTAGAGGTATAGTAAAAGGTGAACGGCTAAACCAAATGGCCATGAATTAACAAATACAATCGGGCTAATAAAAATTGTGGATACATAAACTTTATTGGAGGAAATTTGTCAATTGAAACAAGCTGTAAAAATGTTTTATTGTGTATCTATGGATTAATCTGGGTTTAAAATTGGAATGGTTAACCATTAGTGCTTATTTTTTCAAGCATCTCCTTTCTAAGAATGATTAACTTTTTACCGGAAGTTATTTCAATAATACCTAATTTGATTAGCTCGGAAAACTGTCGGCTAACGCTTTCGCGCGAAGTGCTAACTAAGTTGGCTAACTCCGTAATGTTCAAAGGGAGTTCAAAGGTATTTGATTTAAAAAGATGGTTTGAGAAACAGAGGAGCAACTCGGTGTTATTAGTTTTTTTCTAGTTTATGTCATTCATATAACTGTGCTTGCTCAATGGGCATTAATAATAGTGCCATTTGGTAAATGGACTCACTTTATATATAGGTCCTTTGCCATGTATTTTGATGCACTTATTATCACCAAGGAGAAAAAATAGTGTTACTATGAACGAAAAAGGCCGGCAACGTCCGGCCTTTTTTATTATACCTCTTTGTCAAAGAAAAGCTTGTAGTAGTTTAGCCCCGTATCGGGATCAAAACCGCGCTCCACGCGGTCGCGCCCCCCATGAATGTAAATGTGAAAATTCTTATCGAGTTTCACTACGCTTTTAAAAAACTTTTGCGATTGCCGGGTGGCATCGGTCGATATCTTAAAGCTATCGGGGATATTACAGCCAATTGCTTCCTCATACTTTTGCTTAAAATCGCGGAAGGTCTCAGCCATCTTGGGCTCCTCCAGAACCACCTCTTCAAACTCCTTTAGGTCAAAAACCTCGTTCGCTTTAAAAAAATCACGCGTTTTACAAAGAATATCAGCCTGGTCAACTTTTGCAAATTTGTTCTCAGGCTTAACTACCTCCTCAACAAACTCGCGGCAAAGATTAATTGCCTGTTTGGTCTGGTAAAAATCGTCGTTACGAAGTTTGACACGCAGAAAATCATTTAGCCAGTACTTGGCTTCGTCGCGGTTGGTATTATCAATTACGCAAAGCTTATAGCCAAAATCCTTTTCGGTGTTAAAAACTAAGCAAGCCTTATCGAGCTTGCGGGGTGTAGTGCCAAACTGACAAGTTACCTTCAATCCTTTGGCATCGCGACTTACATGTAAAAAACGCTCCTTGCTCTCGGCCTTAAAAATTCCAATGCCATCAGTAAGTTCACCATCAACAACCATATCGGTAAAAGAGGCAATGTATAGCTCCCCTCCCTTAATGTTAGGATGAACAGACACATGCTGAAGGTGATTAGCCACATTCCTTGAAAACTCAATAAAACTAATATTCCCCTCAAAAAAATCGCTGCAGTAACTATACAATTCATTAAGTTCAAGGCTTGAGCTGTGCTCAAATGAGTAAAATCCTTGATTTCTAAAACTCCCTAGAAAGTACTCCCTTAGCAGGCTATTCAATAGGTTATCATCAATATCTAAAGGTGTATCTGATAAAATAATATCATCAGTATCTACCCCAACTGAGTGGACTATAACCTCGGTTAGTTCAGCATTTGAAAAGTCAAGCATGGTAATTTTAAATTAATTTCACGAAATTATGGATTTGGAATCACCTATGCAAAAGCTAAAACAACTAATAATTTAGACACCATAAAAATTACTTTTATAAGTAATTAACATTTTACCACTTAGCTAAATAGGGTAATTGGGAAAATGTAAAAAATTGCTAAGGGTTCTAAAAAAAATATAACTTTGCTTGTTAACAAACTAACAATCAACCCAGAAAGCCATGGGTAAACTTTTTGACAGGTTAAACTCCGATGTTCGCTTTGTTGAGGGAATAAACGGATGCATAAACTGTGGTACCTGCACAGCAATATGTCCTGCAGCTGAGGTTTACGACTATGAACCCCGAACCATAGCAAACCTCGTCCAAATGCGCGACGATAATGTTATTGAGGAATTACTTAAAAGCGATACCATTTGGTATTGCGGCGAGTGCATGAGCTGTAAAACACGATGTCCACGAAACAATGCACCCGGCTTACTGATACAAGCGCTAAGAGGATTATCCATAGAAACAGGGCTTTTTGTTGAATCGGAAAAGGGACGTCAACAGCTCTCGTTAAAGCGGATGTTGGGCAACTCCATTCTGGAAACAGGCTACTGTGTTCATTTTGACCACACAGAATTGAGCATGTTCCCAGAATTGGGCCCCGTTTGGCAATGGGTTAGGGATAACCGTGAAAAGGTTTTAGCAAAAGTAGGGGCAAACTACAATGGTTCGGGGCCTGGCGCCATGCGCAAAATCTCAAAGGAAAACCTCGACGAACTTGAAAAGATATTTGAAGTTACAGGCGGCTTGGATTGGTTTGATAAAATTGAGGACGTATCGGCACAAAAAGCCAAAGAACTGGGCATGGAAAAGGGCGATGCTACCGATAAAAAATCTGCTTACTTTACCCATGTTTATAAGTATAACAATGCTGAAAAGCATCGCCGTAAGTAGTTTAAAGGATAAATTCAATGAAACAGGAAGGTAAAAAACGTATTTGGAGCGATTACCAAAAGGAAATTGCTGATGATAAATTTTATTTTGTCAGGAGTTGTATAAGGCAAACCTTTTTCCCGGGAAGCGATTCCACCTTTATCAGAATTTTACGGGATGTGCTTGGTAAAGACATTTATGAGAACCCTGACCATACCACCTGTACCGGCATTGGTTACCATACCGAGGTAGTACCATTTCCAACCATTCAAACTGTTGTTGCCCGTAATTTTGCTCTGATGCGTGAAAAGGGTTACGTTAACTATACCCCATCGTGCGTTACTTCCTTTGGTATTTACACTGAGATACTTGAAACATGGCATCACTTTCCACAGGAAAAGGAAAAAACCCGAGAGTATTTAAGAAAAGCAACAGGACGGGAGTTTGAAGAGCCTGACAATTTAGCTCATACAAGTGATGTACTGTATAAATTTCGCAACGAGATTGCAGCAAAAGCTAAGTATAGGCTAATAAACAAGCATACTGGAAAACCACTAAAAGTTGTTGACCACATCGGCTGTCACTATGCAAAAATGTTTCCAAGCAAGGGGGTTGGTGGAGCTGAATACCCACAGGTACTTGCCGGACTGGTCGAAGCCTTTGGTGGTGAGGTAATTGACTACCCGGAACGTAGGCACTGCTGTGGTTTTGGCTTTAGGCAATACTTTGTGCAAGCCAATCGAGGTTATTCCATATCTGCTTCGAAAAAGAAATTTGAGTCCATGGAACCCTTTCAGCCCGATTTTATTATAACTAATTGCCCTGGCTGCAACTACTTTATGGATAGGTGGCAGTACGCCCTTGGCGAAATGGAAGGAAAAACCTACGGGCAAAACGGCGAAGGTATTCCAGTGCTCACCTATGAAGAGGTTGCAGGTTTGGTGCTTGGCTTCGACCCCTGGGAAATGGGCATGCAAATGCACCAGACCGATGTAGAACCCTTGTTAAAGAAAATGGGTGTTGAGTACGATCCCAACCAAAAGTATAAGGGGCCCAACGGCGAAGATCTTGGCGTACCAATGAGTCCCCGTTTTGTGAATGAAAAGGCATAATTAAAATATGAAAATATTAATACTCCCATGAAAAAAGTAGCAGTAATAGGAGGTGGTGTTACAGGGCTTGAAGCAGCAAACCAGCTTGCTCAAATGGGTTATTCTGTAACAGTTTTTGAGAAAAAAAACGCTCCTGGAGGCCAGGTATCAAAGTGGGACAGACTTTTCCCAAACCGCAGACACTCTATTGATGTGGTGAACGAACTAAAATCGTATCTAAATGGAAACCCAGCCATCTATCTATCAACCGCAATAAATAAGATTACCAAAAAAGATGAGCGCTTTCAGCTTGAAGCCTATAACCAGATTTTTGAAGCCGATGCTGTACTCATAGCAACAGGATTCGAACTATTCCCTGCTGAGCGCAAGGAGGAATACGGCTACGGAATTTACGACAACGTGATAACCTCGGCAGAGCTGGAAGGTATGTTCAGGGAGCATGGGCATCCTATTATGCGAAATGGAAATGCTCCTAAAAGAATTGCATTCATCCACTGCGTGGGCAGTCGCGACGAAAAAGTGAAACGCCCTTACTGCTCAAAGGTTTGTTGTGTTACTGCTGTAAAGCAGGCAATTGAGGTAAAAGAGGCCATTCCCGAAGCGGAAATATTCTGCCTTTACATGGATTTGCGGATGTTTGGCCCGGGTTACGAGGATTTATACAAGGAAGCGCAACAGATAGGCATTAACTTTATCCGAGGACGCTTATCGGAGGCTAGTGAACTCGATGGGGGTAGAGTCCTCATAAAAACAGAGGATACGCTCTCATCTAAACCCCTAAAAATGTCGGTCGACATGGTAGTGCTAATGGTAGGCATGTCGCCAGCCGAGGGAACTGATGAGCTAATTGCAGCCCTGGGACTTCAAACCAACAAGGACGGATTTGTTGAAATAACTGATTATCATCTAAACCCTGTTAAAACCAAGGTGAGCGGCGTATTTACAGCAGGTGCTTGCACGGGGCCAAACAATATAACCGATTCCGTTAATGCTGCCCGTTCGGCTGCCATCGAAATTCATAATTACCTAAACAGCAAGTAGTATGATTGATTTTGGTTTTGCCCCAATGCCAATCAGTATTCACAACCTTGATACTGCAAATTTAGCTTTGGCACAATGGATAAACCAACAGGATGTAACCTTTAACCACTGCATTGCCTGCGGGAGTTGTACTGCAACCTGTATCGCCGGACAATTTACAACCTTCAGCTTTCGGGAATTATGCCACGCCATTCGGAGAGGCGAGGTAAAGAACGCTATTGATGAATCGGAAAAGTGCATGCTTTGTGGCAAATGCACACTGGTTTGCCCACGAAATGTAAATACCCGAAACATCATCATGCTAATTCGTAAAGCTAACCTAACATTCAAGCCATGAGGTACCATCCGTTCACATTACCCTTTTCAATTGGGCTTGGTTTTATAGTTCTCTACATCGTAGTGATGTGGACTATTTGGATCATAAGGCTTAGCCGGCGTGAGCAAAAAATAGTTTGGAAACGGTTATTCTCCCTCAGAACAGTCTCTGCCATTTGGGAATCGATACGTGAGGGGTTACTCCATCGAAATATATTCAAGCGCAATATACTTTTGGGTTACATGCACATGAGCTTAGCTTTTGGCTGGTTCATGCTTATTGTGCTCGGAAATCTTGAGGCTCGTTTGTACCCCCATGGGGTAATAAATCCGCCTTACTACCCTATCTTTTTTGAGTTTTTCAGGCACGACCTAACCCCACTCCACGAGTATGAAGAGATTTTCACTTTTCTGATGGACTTCTTCCTGCTTATGGTGATATCGGGGGTTAGCTTAGCCTTTTTTAAAAGGTTCCGGAGCCGCACCCTCGGCATGAAACGCACAACAAGGCATATCCTAATCGATAGGATTGCAATTACGGCTCTTTGGTTCATCTTTCCGCTAAGGCTATTTGCTGAAAGCGTAACTGCGGGACTTTATAATACCGGACACTTTTTTACCAACTTTCTTGGTCAGTGGGTCATATACAATCTTCCGCTCGATTACCTGTACTACCCTGCATGGTGGGCATACTCAATAGCTTTAGGTGTTTTCTTTATTACTATGCCCTTTTCACGGTACATGCACATTCCCGCTGAAATCCTACTCATTTTCCTTAGAAAATATGGCGTTAAGGAAAAGGATATCCACTCAACCTTCACCAAGTTAGAATTGAGTGCATGTTCGCGCTGCGGAATTTGCATTGATGCGTGTCAGCTTAGCACCTCGTTGAATATCTCCGATACTCAACCAGCATATTTCATTCGCGATTTGCGTTACAGCCAACCAAGCGAAAGGCTCAGAGAAACATGCATGATGTGCATGCGATGCCTTGAGGCATGCCCAGTTGGTATCGAAATAACCCGAATACGTGAGAACGAACGCAGGAAGTATCCATTATTCACATCGTCGAGCTACAGCTACATCAATGGATATAAATACCCAAAGGCAAAGGTGGCATTCTTTGCAGGATGCATGGGGCATTTAACACCATCGGTGATAAAATCGACCCTGGCCCTGTTCGATGCCGCAGGTGTTGATTACACCTTTATTGACAAAAACGGAAGTATTTGCTGTGGTAGGCCACTACAAATGAACGGCCAGGCCGATGCTGCCAAACAACTTATAGCCAAAAACAACCATTTAATTGTTGAAAGTGGTGCCGAGGTGCTAGTAACCTCCTGTCCAATATGCGCCCGAGAGTTTGCCAGTAGCTATCACCTTACAATACCTGTTTTGCACCATAGCCAGTACCTGCTTCAATTAACCAAACAAAACAGGTTGAGGTTCAACCAGTCGGGGTTAAAAGTTACCTACCACGACCCCTGTGAGCTGAGTCGTGGACTAAATATTACCCGAGAGCCTCGCGAACTCCTGCAAAATGCAGCGATCTTATCAAACGGTAGCAAAGAAATTGAAAGTAAATCGTTATGCTGTGGTGGCAGCCTTGGCATTACCAATATCTCCATGACCGACCGTTACAAAATTGCTAACAACACTCTTGATGAAATTGTTACTGAGAGTAGTAGTTACTTAGTAACAGCCTGTCCAATGTGTCGCAAAACTTTTACCAACGCACAAGAAAAAATAAAAGTGCTTGATATTGCTGAAATATTGGAAAAGAATTTAAACTTTGCACCCGAAAAAGCGTCAGATAAAGTTCAGACGCAAGCTAAACATCAAGCAGTAACAACATAAAGTAAAAAGCAATGCATAACGAGAAACTTGGATTTAACAGCCTTCTCATTCACGGGGGCATGGAACCCGACCCAATGGGAAGCGCAACAGTACCCATTTACCAAACATCAACCTTTGCCTTTGAGAATGTTGACGAAGGAGCAAGGTGCTTTGCAGGAGAAAGCGATGGATTTATCTACACCCGAATAGGCAACCCAACCATTTCGGCGCTTGAGCGCCAGGTGGCTATTCTGGAAAATGGTTTTGGTGGAATTGCCACTGCCTCGGGTATGGGCGCAGTAACGTCAATTTACATGGCTTTTCTGAAAGCAGGTGACCACATTGTTAGCACCGATGCGGTATACGGGCCCTCACGCGGTATCATGGAAACCTACTTCAAGCGTTTTGGGGTTGAAAGTACGTATATCGACACATCGAAACTCGAAAACATTGAGGCTGCCATTAAGCCAAACACCCGAATGTTATACCTTGAGAGTCCCACTAACCCTACCATGGTTATCACCGATATAAAAGCAGCCTCTGAGCTAGCCCATAAGCATGGGTTAGTAGTGGTGGTTGATAATACCTTTTGTAGCCCTTACCTGCAGCGTCCCCTCGATCTTGGCGCCGATGTAGTATTTCATTCAATGACCAAGTTCCTTAACGGTCATGCCGATATTGTTGCTGGTATTATTGTAACTAAAACTCAGGAACTATATAAAACTGTTCGGCCAGCCATGGTGAATATGGGCTGTAATATGGATCCGCACCAGGCCTACATGGTTCTAAGGGGTATCAAAACCCTTTCGCTCCGTATTGAACGCGCCCAGCAAAACGCTCAAAAAGTTGCCGAATATCTTGAGAAACACCCCAAAATTGAATGGGTTAAGTTCCCGGGGCTAAAATCGCACCCTCAGTTTGAGCTGGCTCAAAAGCAGATGAAGGGACCGGGTGCCATGATAAGCTTTGAGCTAAAAGGCGGCATTGAAGCCGGTAAAATACTCATGAATAATGTACGGTTGGCCATGCTGGCGGTTTCACTTGGTGGAGTTGAAACATTAATACAACACCCAGCCTCTATGACTCACTCAAAGATGTCGCCTGAGGCCCGACTAAAAGCCAACATCACCGATGGCCTAGTCCGTTTTTCGGTTGGTATTGAGGACGTTGAGGACATTATTGCTGACCTTGATCAAGCTTTAGCCAAAATTTAATGGAAAACCCAAAACAATATTTTACCCGCAATTGAACATTGCGGGTTTTTTAATACCAAAAAAATATATACCTTTATTTTTAATTTTCGTAAAAAATGTATTTGAACAAAATTTTACCCAATATGAAAAAGTACATTGCGCTGGTAAGTTATGTTCTAATGTGTGTTTCCGTTTACGCACAGGTAGAGAGAATGCCCTTTGGTGATAAAATGAACTATACTGCCAATAAGTTAACCATTGGAAATTCTAAAGGCCCATCTACTCCAGGTTCAGCCCTATTTTATGAAGATTTTGAGGGTACCACCTACCAGCTAACTGATAAGTGGGAAGTACTAAGGAGTACAACATTAGATTTTCAACAAACCACTGCTGCTGCAAACCCCTCATGGTTCAGATGTACACCTCAAAGCTTCAACGGCAATGGATCAACCTATATCAAGCATGGCGAAGCCTCAGGGGCAATATCATTTACTGCTCCCGATTTTACTTGGCTCATTACTCACGATACTATTGCTATTCCATCCGATCCGGAAGCATTTCTGAAGTTTTGGCTTTGGTATTACAGCAACTATGATCAGGGTTACATAACCCATTTTTATGTATTGGCATACGATGTAGATGGCAAAACCCTTGATACTCTATTGTACTATGGTAATGATCAAGCCACATCGGTACCCAACCAGTATAAGTCGCTAATCAACCTTTCACTTTCAAAAGTAGCGGGTAAAAATGTTCGGCTAGCATTTGTATATGAGAATCGGAACAACCAGAATAAAGGAACACAACTTGCAATCGATGATATTCTGGTAACCAACACAAACATTCCGGATATTGAATTAAAAGCAATTCCCTACAAGTACTCAAAAGTACCTCACATAACTTTTGACTCCCTTTTTATCGATCTTAAAGCAAATATTTATAACCTGGGAACAGTTTTAAACGATACATTGACAATTTCAGCATCGTGCAATAAAATATCCAACTTACAATCATCCGCGGAGATTACCGATACCATTGAAAGTGGGGAGCAGAGAGTGATAACTCTTAGCCCTAAAGTGAAGATTATGCCCACCGCTGAAAGTTACACTTTCAACCTTAATGCTTCTACCCCACCCGATACCTTAACTCAAAACAATACCGATAATACAACCCTGGAGGTAAGTAGTTCAATCTTTGCTACCGATAGGGGTGTAAAAGGTGGCATATCATTTAATCCAAACACCCAAATAGGTAACCTCTATGAGTTTCAACATGATGGTTTTATAGAAGGTGTTGAAATTGGTTGGGCCCAAAACACTACAATCCCTGAAACTGCCTACCCGCTAGATTTTGTAGTGTATGTACTTGAGATTAACCCAGCTAGTCCAAGTGAAGCCAAAACTTTAACCCAGGAATATTTCACAAAGGAATACTCAGCTAATGGCGGTTCAATTATTTACTTCTTACCTAAGCCAGCTTATTGTCATAAAGGGTTCTCGTATTATGTTCTTGTAAAGCAAACCTCCGATACTCCTCTTGGTATTGGATACGATGGAAATCCTTACGGAGCCTTTTGGAAGGTTGATGAATTTTCCCCGCTGAACGCCACATATATGGCCAACCAATCCATTGGCAACATAGCGGTAAGAGCACTCGTAAGCGAGCCTGTTGAAAATCCAACTGTTTTCTTCAACATTAAGAATGAGCAAAAGGAACCCGCCCAAAATGTTAAAGTACGAATTGTTGAGCTCGATTCAACAATTACAACAAACGCACAGGGGCAAGCCTCCATCAATCTAAACAATGGCCAATACACCTATAGCATCGATTCCACGGGCTATTCATCGCTCAAGAAAAAATTCACAGTATTCTCGCAGAATCTAATAATTAACGATTCGCTTGTGAAAGCCTACAATGTGAAGTTTAGGATTGTTGACACTGACTCCGTACCACTGCCCGGAGCTAGAATTAATGTTTACCCCATTACCCTCACAAGTAATGAGAATGGTGAAGATAGTACCATGCTACCTTCAGGAAACTACTCGCTTAAAGTAATGCTTTCCAACTATAAGATGAAATACCCGATTGATTTACTGGTTGAAGATAAAGATACCCTTTACATTGTTGTAATGGAGCAAGCTACAACCTACAACCTGACTGTAAATGTAAAAAACACTAAAGGTGAAAGCTTACCCAATGCCGATGTTAGTTTAATGGGCTATGGAACCCTTAAAACAAATAACGAGGGTAGCTGTGCCTTCAACGGACTACTTCCCGGAAACATAATGGGTTCTGTTAAGTATTACAATTATATTTGGGGATTAATATTTGTGGATCTTACCTCCGATAGCACTATCAACGTAACCTTAATCCCTGAACACTATACTGCCACTTTTTACGTTACATCCAAGGGAAATCCTATTATCAATGCCGAAATTATTATTGAGGGTTTAGACACCTTACATACCGGACTAAATGGTTACGCTCAATCCACATACATTCCATTCGGAATCAGTATACCATACACAGTAAAAGTAAAAGACTACTACACTCACACTGGTAGCTTTGATATTTGGGATGCCGACGTTCTTGTTACTGTTAACCTGACCCCTCTTGGAGTAGATGACAATTATGATGATCTACATCCTACAATTTACCCAAACCCAACCTCTGATTTTATTACAGTTACCGGCATTAATAATTATTCCATCTCTATTTTTGATATAAACGGAAGGGTAGTTTACCAGAATAGCAATCCTGACAGCAAGGTTGATATTGGTTTCTTACCAAAGGGAATGTACATAGTTAAGCTTAATACATCAAAAGGTTTTAGTATTCATAAAGTTCTAAAGCAGTAATTCTAAAATAATGTAGTTAAAAAAGGAGTGCTAAGCACTCCTTTTTTGTTACATTCTATAAGCATAAATTCATTTTTTATCAATATTATTTTAATTATCAATTTAAATTGATAACAAATTATCACTTTTTTTTACGTTTTTCTGAAAGACTAAAAGAAATATTTTGTAAACTTGTAGTGCTTAATTCGTGAAGTGTGAAATGTTGATATTTACCTGTAATAAGCAAATTGTCAATACATTATAAAACATACCATGAAGAATACGCCCATCCCCTACGAAGTAGTAAAGCAAAAGATTCAGGAATCAAAGTTACCAAGTGTAGGTAAGGCCTCGATTCGTGAGCTGGTTAAACTTGTCAATGAGATTGAAAAGGAAACCGGTATCAAGTACGTAAGAATGGAAATGGGAGTGCCCGGGCTGGAGCCATCACAAATTGGCATTGATGCTGAGATTGAAGCATTGAAGCGAGGGGTTGCCTCCAAGTATCCGATGATTGACGGTGTGCCAGAACTAAAAAAGGAAATTGCACGGTTTGTAAAAAACTTCATCAATATTGATGTTGATGAACAGGGATGTATACCTACAGTAGGTTCCATGCAGGGTGCTATGGCTGCTTTCCTGGTGGTAAACCGTTGCAATGCAACAAAAGATACCATTCTATTCATCGATCCCGGATTCCCAGTTCAAAAACAGCAACTTAGGGTGCTAGGAATGAGCTATGAAACCTTTGACGTATATAACTTCCGTGGCGATAAACTCCGCGATAAGCTTGAATCGTACCTCAAAAAGGGCAATATTTCAGCAATACTTTACTCAAATCCCAATAATCCCTCATGGATTTGCTTTACCGAAAAGGAATTGCAAACAATAGGCGAGCTAGCCACAACCTACAACACCATTGTTATTGAGGACCTTGCATACTTTGCCATGGACTTCCGCAAGGATCTATCCAAACCCGGACAGCCTCCCTTCCAGCCTACTGTGGCTAACTATACTCAAAACTGGTTAATGCTTATCTCCAGCTCCAAGGCATTCTCATATGCTGGTCAACGCATTGGCACCATGGTTATTAGCAATGGTCTTTACAAGCGCCGTTACCCTGACCTAAAACGCTACTTCACTTCCGATGAGTTTGGCTACGCCATGCTTTACGGGGCTGTTTACTCCCTATCGTCGGGGGTTTGCCATTCTACACAGTACGGTTTTGCAGCCATGCTAAAAGCAGCCAACGACGGAACCTTCAACTTTGTAGAATCGGTTCGTGAGTACGGTGAAAAGGCCAGAATAATGAAAAAGATTTTTACAGAAAACGGTTTTACAATAGTTTACGATATGGATGAAGACAAACCCTTGGCCGATGGATTTTATTTTACCATATCGTACCCGGGTTTAACCGGAGAGCAGCTAATTGAAGAGCTTCTATACTACGGAGTTAGCGCCATTTCATTAGCCATAACCGGTAGTGAGAGGACTGAGGGCTTACGTGCCTGTGTATCGCAGGTGCAGCGCAACCAGTTTTCCGACTTGGAGGAGCGTTTAAAGCGATTTAACCAGGATCACAGGAACTAAAAGTTTCAACCAAATAGTAAAACAACAAAAATAAATTTGACCAATATGGCAAAAGTAAGAGGAGCAATTGTGGTCGATGTAGAAAAATGTAAAGGATGTGGCCTTTGTGTGGTTGCCTGCCCTTCAAAAGTTATTGAACTGGCAAGGGAGGTAAATGGCAAAGGATACAACTACGCCTACATGGCCAACCCCGAAGCCTGCACAGGCTGCGCAAACTGCGCATTGGTTTGTCCCGACACGGTTATCACTGTTTACAGGGTTAAAACTGAAGCTGAGGCTTAAAACCGACATTTTGTATAAACAAAAACTCATTAAAGAAAATGGCAGAGTTAAGATTAATGAAAGGGAATGAGGCCATAGCCGAGGCAGCCATACGTTGTGGTTGCGATGGTTACTTTGGCTACCCCATAACCCCACAATCCGAGGTGCTTGAAACCCTAATGGCTCGTAAGCCATGGGAAGAAACCGGTATGGTTGTCCTACAGGCCGAAAGCGAAGTTGCCGCTATTAACATGGTTTACGGCGGTGCTGGTTGCGGTAAAAAGGTCATGACATCATCATCAAGCCCCGGGATAAGCTTGAAACAGGAAGGTATTACCTACATTGCCGGTGCTGAACTACCTTGCTTAATTGTTAACGTAGTACGTGGAGGTCCCGGGTTGGGAACCATTCAGCCTGCCCAGAGCGACTACTTCCAGGCAGTTAAGGGTGGCGGACATGGCGACTATAAGCTGATTGTTCTTGCACCAGCATCGGTTCAGGAGATGTACGATTTTGTTGACCTTGGATTTGAACTCGCTTTCAAGTATCGTAATCCAGCCATGATTCTTTCCGATGGTATCATCGGTCAGATGATGGAAAAGGTTCAAATTGGCCCCTATAAACCCCGCATGACCGACGAGGAAATAGTAGCCAAGTATGGTTCATGGGCCACAACCGGTAAAACCCCTAACCGCCAACGCAATATCATCACCTCGCTTGACCTCGATGCAGGCCGTCAGGAGCAGTTCAACCTAAAACTCCAGCGCAAATACAAAGAGATTGAGGAAAAAGAGGTTAGGTTTGAAAAAATTGCATGCGACGATGCAGAGTACCTGTTAGTTGCCTATGGTTCATCGAGCCGTATTTGCCAGAAAGTTGTTGATATGGCCCGCGAAAAGGGAATAAAAGTAGGATTACTACGTCCCATAACCCTATTCCCCTATCCTACCAAGGCAATTCAAGCTATGCTGGGGCAGCTCAAAGGAATCCTTGCAGTAGAAATGAGTGCCGGCCAAATGGTTGAGGATGTTCGTCTGGCTGTTGAAGGTAAGGTTAAGGTTGAACACTATGGCCGCATGGGAGGCATGATTCCTACTCCAAATGATGTTTTAAAGGCTTTAGAAGAAAAAATTATTAAAGGCTAAAAAAGATGGACGTAAAAGATATAATCAAGGAAGAGAATTTGGTTTACTCCAAAACCAAGCTCCTAACCGACAATATTATGCACTACTGCCCGGGTTGTACCCATGGTGTAGTTCATAAGGTTCTGGCTGAAGTTATTGACGAGCTGGGCATACAGGAAAAGACCATTGGTGTTGCACCGGTTGGGTGCTCTGTGCTTGCATACAACTACATTGATATTGACTGGCATGAGGCAGCCCACGGTCGTGCTCCTGCGCTTGCTACCGCTATCAACCGTTTATACCCCAACAAGTATGTTTTTACCTACCAAGGCGATGGCGACCTAGCCTCAATTGGTACTGCTGAAATCATACACGCCTGCAACCGTGGCGAAAATATTGTGGTTATTTTCATCAATAATGGTATTTACGGGATGACCGGAGGTCAAATGGCTCCTACCACCCTTATTGATATGCCCACTTCAACATCACCATACGGACGAAAAGCCGAGCTCAACGGTTACCCCTTAAAGATTACCGAGCTAATAGCCCAACTCCCCGGAACATGCTACGTTACACGCCAGTCGGGACACACACCCGCTGCCGTTCGTAAACTCAAAAAAGCCATTACTAAGGCCTTTGAGAATACCGGAAAGAAAAAAGGCACATCGTTCATTGAGGTAGTATCGACCTGCAACTCCGGTTGGAAGCTATCGCCCGTTAAAGCAAACGAGTGGATGGTTGAGCACATGTTCCCATATTACCCGCTTGGCGATTTGAAAGACGAGTAGTAGTTAATCAATTTAAAAACTAAAAAAATGACCGAAGAAATCATCATAGCCGGTTTTGGTGGGCAAGGTGTTCTATCAATGGGTAAAATCCTTGCTTACTCAGGCATAATGCAGGACCAGGAAGTAGCCTGGATGCCCTCGTATGGTCCCGAAATGCGTGGCGGTACTGCAAACGTAACTGTAATTCTTAGCGATTCACGTATCAGTTCCCCAATTCTTCAGGAATTTGACACCGCAATCATTCTTAACCAGCAGTCGCTCGATAAGTTCGAAAAGATGGTAAAACCGGGTGGCACACTGATTTATGACCCCAACGGTATTACTCGTCACCCGCAGCGTACCGATATCAACATATTTAGGGTTGAGGCTGCCGAGGAAGCTGCTAGAATGAAGAACGCTAAGACCTTCAACATGATTGTTTTGGGAGCTTTCCTTAAAGTGAAACCCATTGTTAAGCTTGAAAATGTAATAAAAGGGCTTGAGAAATCGTTGCCCCAACGTCACCATCACCTAATTCCCATGAACCAGGAAGCAATAAGCAGGGGAATGGAGATTGTGAAAAAGATTAATTAAAACGTATACTAAAAAAAAAGCCTGACTGTAAGGTCAGGCTTTTTTTTATTACACGTATGGCTCCGCAGCCCGTTTTAGTATTTTTTCAACAATATCGGACGTGATGTTTTTATTTTCGCCCATCTTCCATCCTCTTGCAGCAAATCTGTCAACAATTGGTTTAGTGTCGGCAACGCTGATTCCATGCTCTGGCAAACGTGTTTTTACGCCCAAACCCCTAAAGAATTTCTCGGTTTCCTCAATTGCTCGCTCAGGGGTTAAATTTTCTCCGTTTAGGTTCCAAACCCTACTACCATACTGTAGTAGCTTCTCTTTTTTGAATTCAACCATTTCGGTTAGTAAAGCCGGATAAATTATAGCAAGAGTAACTCCGTGATCAAGTCCAAAGAATGCGGTAAGCTCATGTCCTATCATGTGGGTAGCCCAATCGGTAGGCACGCCAGTGGAAATCAATCCATTGAGAGCCATGGTACAACTCCACATAAAGTTGGCCCTTAGGTCGTAATCGGTTGGATTTTCCAATGTTTTTGGACCAACCTCAATGAGCGTTTGTAGAATACCTTCGGCAAATCGATCCTGAATTGGTGAATTAGATGGGTATGTAAGGTACTGCTCAAGCACATGGGCAAATGCATCAACAACCCCATTGGCAACTTGTTTCTGAGGAAGCGAATATGTAGTTGTAGGATCAAGAACCGAGAACTTTGGGTATACAGCAGGACTACCAAAAGCATACTTTTCCTTGGTTGCCTCCCTACTAATAACTGCGCCAGCATTCATCTCAGAACCAGTTGCTGGAAGTGTTAACACTGTTCCAAAGGGTAAAGCATTCTCAACCTTTATGCTTTTAGTAAGAATATCCCAGGGTTCACCCTTAAAAGGAATTGATGCCACAATAAACTTTGTTCCATCAATAACTGAACCGCCGCCAACAGCCAGCACAAAATCGACATTATTTTCACGGGCAAGCTTAACAGCTTTTATGAGGGTTTCGTACCGTGGGTTAGGCTCAATTCCGCCAAATTCTAATACTCTTTTCCCTTTTAAGGCGCTAATAACCTTATCGTAAACGCCATTCCGTTTAATACTTCCACCCCCATAGGTTAGCAGTACCGTTTGATAAGGCAACAATTCCTGTGTAATCATATCAATTTGGCCTTCGCCAAATAGTATTTTTACCGGATTGAAAAACTCAAAATTCTTCATGGGCTTAACATTTTTATTAAATAAACAACCCATCGTTCAAAATGTTACGATGGGTTAAACAAATTCGTTCGGATTGATTAGATTACTTGAATAGCTCGTTGTATATCGATAATGATAGCATCTTCCTCATCTTTGTACTCTTTTTTCACCTCCAATTGCAAGTTATCATCATCGGCCCCGGCAAGCCTAACAAAATCAAGCTCTGGTATTGATGTGCTCAAAAACTCAAACAAATCCTCATCGGAAAGGTATTCAAATCCACCTATTGCATTGTATCTGAGCACTGTAATCAAAGCATTCTCATCTGCATCCACAATACTTCGTGCTAGACGTTCTGAGAGGTAATTCTTAACCTTGTTTTTTGAAACCTGAACTTTCTTCATGGCTTTGACTTTTTGCCGATTAAACTACTTTTGTATTGGTGCATTCAATTAACTTTTCCCAATGTTCTAAATACAAATTTAATTTTTTTTACGTGTGATTTATTAAAGTGGTTACTATTTACTTTACTTTGTTTTAATTTTTAATTTCAGGAATATGAACATAGCAACAGGTGAAATCAAGCCTCAAATTGAGGAGACCTGGAAGAATGTTTTAATGGATGAGTTTAAAAAGGATTACTTCATCAAACTTAAAGAGTTTTTGGTAGAGGAGAAGAAAAAATACACTGTTTACCCTCCAGGTTCCCAGATTTTTGCAGCATTTAATCATACCCCATTCAATAGCGTAAAGGTGGTTATCCTAGGTCAAGATCCTTACCATGGACCAGGGCAAGCCCACGGGCTATGCTTTTCGGTTCCTAAAGGTACTTCTGCTCCACCCTCGCTTCAGAATATTTTTAAAGAGATAAACAGCGATTTAGGACTTCCCGTACCAAATCACGGAAATTTGGAAAAATGGGCAAAACAGGGCGTGCTGCTTTTGAATGCAACGCTTACGGTCAGGGCAAATCAGGCTGGCTCACATCAGAACAAGGGCTGGGAAACCTTTACCGATGCTGCCATCAAAGCGCTTTCCGATCACCATATGGGGTTAGTGTTTATCCTTTGGGGGAACTATGCTCAGGCAAAAACGTATATTATAGATACCAACAAGCATTTTATTTTAACGGCTCCGCACCCATCGCCACTTTCGGCTAACAGAGGTTTTTTTGGGTGTAAACATTTTTCAAAAACAAATAGGCTCCTTACCTCCATTGGTAAAGAGCCTATCGATTGGTCGTTAGATTGATTACGAATGGGTTTTATTGAACCGTTCAATTTCCTGCAGGTATTTGGAACGTATTTCCGATATTCGTTCCAGGTTGGCCTTTAAATCGTAAATTCTTATTACATCCTGTGGGCCATCAACCTTCCAGAAATACCCTAAGGCTGCATCAAAAAAACTATTCTGTAGGTTATTCTTAACATGACTGGTAATCAGCTTAAAATCGTCCCATTTCAGTTCCTGGGGAATTTCAATGTAGTACTTGTTATCACCGGCTAAATCGAGATAAATACCCTCGTCGAATCGTTCAACAAGAAATGTTTTTTCTATTGTAATAAGGGCCATACTATTTACAGGCTTGCTACGTCTAAAATCGATGCCATACTCAGTAAGCTTTTGCTGGATTATTGGAATCTCCTCAAAACATCTGAGGTTTTTAATCCTTATACAGTAGTAACGATGATCTTCCAGGTCAATATATCCGTATGTACCCATGCAAGCATGTTTAGCCTCACGGGATAATTTTTGCATAGTCCGAGCTAAAAACATATGGTCGTACTCCCTAACTAGGATTAAAAAGATTGACCTAGGTATTACATCGGTTGGTACATTCTTACCGTAGTAGCCCGGGTATGGTTCATAGTTTTCAAGAACCATGGTGTTGGAGTATATTCGCTCAGAAAGCGATTTAACCTTTTCCTCCTTAACCATTACTCCACGGGTTTCAAGTATCTTAGCAACGGCTGTCATAGTGTTGAATTTTTCTCAATTTACAAAATAAACCGAGGTTAGTCAATAGATGCACCATAAAACATTTAAACAACTTGTTTCTATTGACTTATCGAGGTAATCCAGGCTTATCAAAATTTTTCATTCAGAGGTTTCAGATCGATCAGATTATGTTAGTTGATTCAATGTCGCTTAGTTAACAAAAATATACATACCTGTAATCCTGAGCTTAGCGAAGGATCTCTAATCGACCCCTTGAGATGTTTCGCTTGCGCTCAACATGACAATAGTTTCACGAACAACGAACAACGCTTCCAGCCCCATAGGGGCTTAATATTTGTAACACCATGATTACTCATACATGTATAGCGATGCA